>NZ_JAGRQY010000089.1:0-90864 GCF_018223905.1 Klebsiella sp. 28 | reverse complement strand
GCTTCGCTTACCCGACCTACGGTCTCGTAGGCCCGGTAAGCGAAGCGCCACCGGGCAAAACCGCGCGATCAAATCAACGCAATACCATCAGCAGCGCCAGCACCACCACCGCGCCGATGCTCATTGAAGCCACATACCAGCGCAGATAACCGTTCTCGCTCACCAGCAGGCCTTTGCCTGCGAAGCGGGAAAGGATCGCCGGGATATTCATCAACGAGTTCAGCGGATCGCGTTTCAGCAGCCAGGCAATACCGAGGAATGGTTTTACGAACACCTTGTCGTATAACCAGTCGAAGCCCCAGGCATGGAACCACCAGGTACCGAAGAAGCGGCCAGGCGCACTGTTGGCGATGGAGGTCACCAGCGTGCGTTTGCCCAGCCACAGCCATGCAGCGATCAGAATCCCGGCAATGGCGATGATCCCGGAGGCAATCTCCAGCGTCATCACGCTACCGTGGGCGAGCTCAGTGGTCTGCGGCAGTACGCCTTCCAGCGGCGGCACAATCAGCGCGCCAACGAAGGTGGATAGTACCAGCAGCACAATCAGCGGCAGATGATGGGTAATCCCCTTCCCTGCGTGCGCGTGAATTTGCTCTTTACCGTGGAATACGATGAAAATCATCCGGAAGGTGTACAGCGAGGTCATAAAGGCGCCGACCAGGCCTGCCACCATCAGATTGATATGGCCATTGGCCATCGCGCCTGCCAGAATCTCATCCTTACTGAAGAAGCCTGCGGTGATAAGCGGCAGTGCGGACAGCGCCGCGCCCCCCACCAGGAAGCAGACGTATACCAGCGGAATCGATTTGCGCAGGCCGCCCATCTTGAAGATGTTCTGTTCGTGATGGCAGGCCAGAATGACCGAACCAGACGACAGGAACAGCAGCGCTTTAAAGAACGCGTGAGTCATCAGGTGGAAAATCGCCGCGTCCCATGCCTGCACGCCCAGCGCGAGGAACATGTAGCCAATCTGGCTCATGGTAGAGTAGGCGAGAACGCGTTTGATATCGGTCTGCACCAGCGCGGCGAAGCCCGCCAACACCAGGGTGACCGCCCCGACGATACCGACCAGATGCAGCACTTCCGGCGTCATCAAGAACAGGCCGTGGGTACGGGCGATCAGATAGACGCCCGCGGTGACCATGGTCGCGGCGTGGATCAGCGCAGAGACCGGCGTCGGACCCGCCATCGCATCGGCAAGCCACGTTTGCAGCGGCAGCTGGGCGGATTTACCGACCGCGCCGCCAAGCAGCATCAGCGTCGCCCACTGCAGCGTGGTGCTGCCGTTAGCGAAGTGCTGCGGCGCCAGCTCCACCATTTCGCGGAAGTTCAGGGTGCCCAGTTCGTTATAAAGAATGAACAGCGCGAAGGCGAGGAACACGTCGCCGACGCGGGTCACCACAAACGCTTTCATCGCTGCGGCGCCGTTCTTCGGATCGGTGTAGTAGAAACCGATCAGCAGGTAAGAACAGAGGCCCACGCCTTCCCAACCGAGGTACATCAGCAGCAGGTTATCGGCCAGTACCAGAACCACCATGCTGGCGATAAACAGGTTGGTATAGGCGAAGAAGCGGGAATATCCCTCTTCACCGCGCATGTACCAGGAGGCGAACATGTGGATCAGGAAGCCGACGCCGGTAACTACGGAGAGCATGGTCAGCGACAGGCCGTCCAACACCAGGTTGAAGCCGATGTTGAAATCACCGACCGACATCCAGGTCCACAGCGGCACGCTGACCGCCTGTTTGCCGTTAGCGAAAAAGTCGACGCCAACGTACGCGGTGACCAGCGCCGCCAGGCCTACCGAGCCCATGCCAACGGCGGCGGAAAGATTTTCCGACCAGCGCCCGCGGGAGAAGGCCAGCAGCACAAAGCCAATCAATGGCAAAAGAATGGTTAAGGCAAGCATGTTCATCCACGCAACTCACTTACTGAATCGATGTTCAGGTTCTGGCGGCGACGATGGAGCTGCAGCAGCAGCGCCAGGCCGATACTCGCTTCCGCAGCCGCGAGGCTGATGGCGAGGATATACATTATCTGACCATCTGCCTGACCCCAGTAGCTACCCGCCACCACAAAGGCCAGCGCGGCGGCGTTAATCATGATTTCCAGGCTAATCAACATAAACAGCAGATTGCGGCGGATCACCAGCCCCGTCAGACCAAGCACAAACAGGATGGCCGCGAGGATCAGTCCATGTGTTAAGGGGATCATGCGTGTTCCTCCGTTTTTCGTTTGTCGCTGTCGTTCAGACGGTTGCTCAGCACCTCGCCGGCGCGCTCTTCGCGGCCAATGTGGAAGGCAACCACCAGGCCCGCCAGCAGCAGCATGGAGGCCAGCTCCACCGCCAGGACGTACGGCCCAAACAGCGCAATGCCCACTTCTTTGGCGTTAATCGCCGCACCGTCGATACCCTGGTCGTTAATGCCCAGGATGGCGTAAACGATAACCACCAGCAGCACCGCGGAGAGGATGGCCGGGCCAATCCAGATCCCCGGCTGCAGCCACTTGCGCTCCTGTTCGATCTCGGTGCCGCCCAGGTTGAGCATCATCACCACGAAGACGAACAGCACCATAATGGCCCCGGCGTAGACGATGATTTCCAGCGCTCCGGCGAAGTACGCGCCCAGCGAGAAGAACACCCCGGCAATCGCCAGCAGCGAAATAATCAGGTACAGCAGCGCATGCACCGGATTGGTGTGGGTGACGACCCGCAAGGTTGCGAGGATGGCTATCAGGCCACAGATATAAAAAGCGAATTCCATTGCCCCTCTCCTTACGGTAACAGGCTCTTGACGTCGATTGGCTTAGCTTCATTTTCCGCTTCGCCCTTATCTTTGCCGTCGATTGCCATACCCGCCATCCGGTAGAAGTTATATTCCGGGTATTTGCCCGGACCGGAAATCAGCAGATCCTCTTTTTCGTACACCAGATCCTGACGCTTGTATTCACCCAGCTCGAAGTCCGGGGTCAACTGGATCGCCGTGGTCGGGCACGCTTCTTCGCACAGGCCGCAGAAGATGCAGCGTGAGAAGTTGATGCGGAAGAACTCCGGATACCAGCGGCCGTCTACCGTCTCTGCTTTCTGCAGCGAGATACAGCCCACCGGGCAGGCTACCGCACACAGGTTACAGGCGACGCAGCGCTCTGCACCGTCCGGATCGCGGGTCAGCACGATGCGGCCGCGATAGCGCGGCGGCAGGTAGACCGGCTCTTCCGGATACATCCGGGTTTCACGTTTGGCGAAGGCATGCAGGCCAATCATCCAGATACTACGGACCTGGGTGCCGAACCCCACCAATAATTCTTTTAAGGTCATGTTCAATTCACCCCTTATTGCGCCTGCCAGAGAATGACAGCCGCCGTTACCAACAAGTTGACCAGCGTTAACGGCAGGCATACCTTCCAGCCAAAGGACATTACCTGGTCATAGCGCGGACGCGGTAATGATGCGCGGATCAAAATGAACATCATCATGAAGAACGCGGTTTTCAGCGCGAACCAGATGAAAGGAGGTAACCACGGGCCATTCCAGCCGCCGAAGAACAGCGTGACGATCAGCGCTGAAACGGTGACGATACCGATGTATTCCCCGACGAAGAACAGACCGAATTTCATGCCGGAATATTCAATGTGGTAACCATCGGCCAGTTCCTGCTCCGCTTCCGGCTGGTCGAACGGGTGACGGTGACACACCGCCACGCCAGCGATGGCGAAAGTCACGAAGCCGAAGAACTGCGGGATAACGTTCCACAGATGCGCCTGGTTGTTAACGATATCGGTCATATTGAATGACCCCGCCTGCGCCACCACGCCCATCAGGGAGAGACCGAGAAACACTTCGTAGCTCAGGGTCTGCGCGGAAGCACGCATCGCCCCCAGCAGCGAGTATTTGTTATTGCTCGACCAACCGGCGAATAGCACCGCGTAGACCGCCAGGCCTGCCATCATCAGGAAGAAGAGGATGCCGATGTTCAGGTCGGCCACCACCCACGTCGGGCTAACCGGCACGATAGCGAAGGCCAGCAGCAGCGAGGTAAAGGCGATAACCGGCGCCAGAGTAAAGATCACGCGATCGGAGAAGCGCGGGATCCAGTCCTCTTTAAAGAACATCTTGATCATGTCGGCGACCAGCTGCAGCGAACCGCCCCAGCCGACGCGGTTAGGTCCGTAGCGGTTCTGGAACAAGCCGAGCAGACGACGCTCGCCGAAGCTCATGAACGCGCCGCAGGTGACAACCACCAGCAGAATGACCACGGCCTTCAGGATGCTTAACAGAATGTCGATAAGATCCGGCGTTAACCAGCTCATGCTTTCGCCTCCTGCAGTGAATCAATACGCGATCCGGTCAGCACCGGCGCAATGCCCGGCATGCCCATCGGTAAGCCAACCTGTCCCGCGGTCAGGCCTTCAGAGATAACCAGCGGCAGACGCAGGGTCTGGCCTTCCACGCTAAAGGAGAGCATTGCGCCTGGGTTGACGCCAAGCTTCGCGGCATCCGCCGGGTTCAGCTTGATGTACGGCTCAGGCATCCGGCTCTGGAACACCGGCGCGCGCTGAGACAGCTCATCGCTGCCGAACAGATGGTAGTACGGCGCAATTCGCCATTTGCCCTCTTCCGCCTGGAAGCTGGCCGGCACCGCCGTGAAGTACTCCAGTCCGCTGGCGGACGCTTCAAACAGACGAACGCCCGGATCGCCGTGGCGCAGTTTCCCGCCCACTTCATCCTGGAACTTGTTCCATGCCTGCGGGGAGTTCCAGCCCGGCGCCCAGGCGAACGGGATCTGCGAACGCGGGGCGGACGGCTGGTTGTTCCCTTCCATGGAGAAGGCGAACATCGTGTCTTTATCCTGCGGCTGACGCGGCTCGTGCACGCTGATGTTAGCGCGCATCGCCGTGCGGCCGCTGTAGCGGTGCGGTTCACGCGCCAGCTTCTGGCCGCGAATGCGGAAGGTCGCATCCGGCGCGGCGTCTTTAATGCCCGCTAGCTGCGGCAGCGCGGCAATCGCCGCATCAATGACGTGGTCCAGCTGAGTCCAGTCAACCTGACGGTTGTTGACGGTGCTGTGCAGCGAATGCAGCCAGCGCCAGCTTTCCAGCATTACGGTTTTCGCGTCGTAGTAAGCCGGATCGTAAACCTGGAAGAAACGTTGGGCGCGGCCTTCGTTGTTCACCACGGTACCGTCGCTTTCCGCAAAGCTTGCCGCGGAGAGCACCAGGTGCGCTTTGTCCATAATCGCGGTGCGCTGATGATCCACCACCATCACCAGCGGCGCTTTCGCCAGCGCAGCGTCAACGCGCGCGGCGGAAGCATGACGGTGAAGGTCGTTTTCCAGCACGATAACCGCGTCTGCGGCGCCGCTTTCCAGTTCGTCCAGCGCCTCTTCAAGCGAGCCGCCGCCGATCATGCCCAGTCCGACGCTGTTAACCGCCCGGGCGACCATGGTCACCCCGACATCGGCGCCGCGGCCTTTCAGAGCTTTCGCCACGTTAGCGGCGGCCTGGATGATCTCCATGCTGCCGGCGTTGGTCCCGGAGATGATCAGCGGTTTTTTCGCCCCGGCCAGCGCCTGAACGATAACGTCGACTTTACCCTGCAGGTCCTGGCTCAGGCCGTCAACCGCCGGCGCGCTGTCGTCCAGCGCATGGGCAATAGCAAAGCCGAGACGCGCCTGATCTTCTACCGGCGCGCGGTAGGTCCACGCTGCGATGTCATCCAGGCGGGTGTCATCGACGTTGGTGACGAATAGCGGGTGCTTGGCGCGCTGGCCGATGTTGAGGATCGCGGCGATCTGCCAGTCGGCCACTTTCTGCGCCGCCGCCATTTCGCGTGCTTTCCCTTTCACTGCCTGGCGTACCGCCAGGGCCACGCGCGCGCCGGTCTGGGTAATGTCTTCGCCCAGCACCAATACCGCATCGTAGGATTCGATATCGCGCAGGCTTGGCGTGTGGATCCCGCCCTCGCGCAGCACTTTCAGCATCATCTGCAGGCGCGCTTGTTCGCCTTTGGCGATGCCGGTATAGAAGTTGTCGGCGCCCACCAGCTCGCGCAGCGCGAAGTTGCTTTCAATGCTGGCGCGCGGGGAGCCGATACCGATCACTTTCTTCGACTGGCGCAGGATATCCGCCGCCCCCTGCATCGCCTGCTCGGCGTTAAGGGTGATCAGATCGTCGCCGCGGCGCTGTACCGGCTGACGCGGACGGTCTTTCAGGTTCACGTAGCCATAGCCGAAACGACCGCGGTCGCAGAGGAAGTAGCGGTTCACGGTACCGTTATAGCGGTTTTCGATACGACGCAACTCGCCATAGCGTTCGCCCGGGCTGATGTTACAGCCGATGGAACACTGCTGGCAGATGCTCGGCGCAAACTGCATGTCCCACTTACGGTTATAGCGCTCGGAGTGGGTTTTGTCGGTGAAAACGCCGGTCGGGCAGACTTCCACCAGGTTGCCGGAGAACTCGCTCTCCAGGGTGCCATCTTCCGGGCGGCCGAAGTAGACGTTGTCGTGCGCGCCATAGACGCCCAGATCGGTGCCGTCGGCATAATCTTTGTAGTAGCGCACGCAGCGGTAGCAGGCGATGCAGCGGTTCATTTCGTGCGAAATAAACGGCCCCAGATCCTGATTGCGGTGGGTACGCTTGGTGAAACGATAGCGGCGGAAGCTATGACCGGTCATCACCGTCATATCCTGCAGGTGGCAGTTGCCGCCCTCTTCGCAGACCGGGCAGTCGTGCGGGTGGTTAGTCATCAACCACTCCACCACGCTTTCGCGGAACTGCTTCGCTTCGCTGTCGTCGATAGAAATAAAGGTGCCGTCGGATGCCGGAGTCATACAGGACATCACCAGGCGACCACGCGTGTCTTCCGCGTTCTGATATTGCTTCACCGCACACTGGCGGCAAGCACCGACGCTCCCTAGCGCCGGGTGCCAGCAAAAGTAGGGAATATCAAGACCAAGAGAGAGACAAGCCTCTAGCAGGTTGTCCGCCCCGTTGACCTCGTATTCTTTGCCGTCTACATGAATCGTAGCCATTTGCGTGCTTCCAAAAATAAAAAACCTTTAGATTACCAGCGCGTCTTAAGCAGGTTCGGCTGAATCCCGTTGATTGCATGGGTATTGCTGAACTGCTGCTTAATGCCAGCCTCGAATTCTTCGCGGAAATATTTAATCGCGCTCTGTAGCGGCTCGACCGCGCCCGGCGCGTGCGCGCAGAAGGTTTTACCCGGGCCCAGGAATCGACACAGTTGCTCAAGGGTTTCGATATCGCCAGGCTGGCCTTCGCCGCGCTCCAGGGCGCGCAGGATCTTCACGCTCCACGGCAGACCATCGCGGCACGGCGTACACCAGCCGCAGGACTCGCGGGCAAAGAACTCTTCAAGGTTGCGCACCAGCGAGACCATGTTGATCTCGTGGTCAACGGCCATCGCCAGCGAGGTGCCCAGACGGCTGCCCGCTTTACCAATGCTTTCGAATTCCATCGGCAGATCGAGGTGCGCTTCGGTGAGGAAGTCGGTCCCTGCTCCGCCCGGTTGCCAGGCTTTAAACTTCAGGCCATCGCGCATACCGCCGGCGTAATCTTCGAGGATCTCGCGGGCAGTGGTGCCGAACGGCAGCTCCCAGACGCCCGGATTCTTCACCCGGCCGGAGAAGCCCATCAGCTTGGTGCCAGCATCTTTGCTGGTGGAAATGTTCTGGTACCACTCGACGCCGTTGGCGAGGATCGCTGGCACGTTGCACAGGGTTTCTACGTTGTTGACGCAGGTCGGCTTGCCCCAGACGCCGGAGCTCGCCGGGAACGGCGGCTTGGATCGCGGGTTGGCGCGGCGGCCTTCCAGGGAGTTGATCAGCGCCGTCTCTTCGCCGCAGATATAGCGCCCTGCCCCGGTGTGCACGAACAGCTCGAAGTCAAACCCGGTGCCGAGGATGTTTTTCCCCAACAGACCCGCTTCGGTGGCTTCAGCAATCGCGCGACGCAGATGCTGGGCCGCTTCAATATATTCCCCGCGCAGGAAGATGTAGCCGCGGTACGCTTTCAGCGCAAACGCGGAGATCAGCATGCCTTCCACCAGCAGGTGCGGCAGCTGCTCCATCAGCAGGCGGTCTTTATAGGTGCCCGGCTCCATTTCATCGGCGTTACACAGCAGGTAACGGATGTTCATGGATTCGTCTTTCGGCATCAGGCTCCACTTCAGACCAGTGGAGAAGCCCGCGCCGCCGCGCCCTTTCAGGCCAGCGTCTTTTACCGCCGTGACAATCTCATCCGGGGCCATCCCGGTCAGGGCTTTACGCGCCCCTTCATAGCCATTTTTACTGCGATACTCGTCCAGCCACACCGGCTGCTTGTCGTCGCGCAGGCGCCAGGTGAGCGGATGCGTTTCCGCAGTACGAATTACGGTTTTCATTTGTACTGCTCCAGCAGGTCAGGAATTGCCTCCGGCGTCAGATGGCTGTGAGTATCCTCATCAATCATCATGGTCGGTCCCTTGTCGCAGTTACCCAGGCAGCAGGTCGGCAGCAGGGTAAAGCGGCCATCAAAGGTGGTCTGCCCCGGCTTGATATTCAGTTTCTTCTCAATGGCGGCCTGAATACCCTGATAGCCGGTGATGTGGCATACCACGCTGTCGCAGTAGCGGATCACGTGACGGCCAACCGGCTGGCGGAAAATCTGGCTGTAGAACGTCGCCACGCCTTCCACGTCGCTGGCCGGGATCCCCAGCACATCGGCGATGGCGTAGATCGCGCCATCCGGCACCCAGCCGCGCTGTTTCTGAACGATTTTCAGCGCTTCGATGGACGCCGCACGCGGGTCTTCGTAGTGGTGCTTCTCGTGCTCAATAGCCTCACGCTCTGCCGCACTCAGCTCAAAAGCCTCGGTTTGTGGTTGTTGATTCTCGTGCATAATTAGCGGTCCACGTCTGACATAACAAAATCGATACTACCCAGATAGACGATCAGGTCGGATACCAGGCTGCCGCGGATCGCCGACGGGATCTGCTGCAGGTGCGCAAAGCTCGGCGTACGCACGCGGGTACGGTAGCTCATGGTGCTGCCGTCGCTGGTCAGGTAGTAACTGTTGATCCCTTTGGTCGCCTCAATCATCTGGAAAGATTCGTTGGCCGGCATCACCGGGCCCCACGATACCTGCAGGAAGTGGGTGATCAGGGTTTCGATATGCTGCAGCGTGCGCTCTTTCGGCGGCGGCGTGGTCAGCGGGTGATCCGCTTTGAACGGGCCTTCCGGCATGTTATCGAGGCACTGCTGAAGAATGCGCAGACTCTGGCGCAGCTCTTCTACTTTCAGCATCACGCGGGTGTAGCAGTCTGAGACGCCCCCCCCGGTCGGGACTTCGAAGTCGAAGTTTTCATAGCCAGAGTAAGGACGCCATTTACGCACGTCGAAGTCGATACCGGTGGCGCGCAGGCCTGCGCCGGTGGTGCCCCACTCCAGCGCCTCTTTGGCGGTATAGGCTGCCACGCCGACGGAACGGCCTTTCAGAATGGTGTTGCGCAGGGCGGCCTTCTCATAGGAGTCCAGACGCTTCGGCATCCACTCGAGGAACTCACGCAGCAGGCGATCCCAGCCACGCGGCAGATCGTGCGCGACGCCGCCGATGCGGAACCACGCCGGGTGCATACGGAACCCGGTAATCGCTTCCACCAGATCGTAAATTTTCTGCCGATCGGTAAAGGCGAAGAAGACCGGCGTCATCGCGCCGACGTCCTGAATAAAGGTCGAGATATACAGCAGGTGGCTGTTGATGCGGAACAGCTCGGAGAGCATCACGCGGATCACGTTCACGCGATCCGGTACGGTGATCCCAGCCAGTTTTTCCACCGCCAGCACGTACGGCATCTCGTTGACGCAGCCGCCGAGATATTCAATACGGTCGGTATACGGGATGTAGCTGTGCCAGGACTGACGCTCGCCCATCTTCTCGGCGCCGCGGTGGTGATAACCGATATCCGGTACGCAGTCGACGATCTCTTCGCCGTCCAGTTGCAGAATAATGCGGAACGCACCATGCGCCGATGGGTGGTTCGGACCGAGGTTGAGGAACATGAAGTCCTCGTTGTCGGTGCCGCGCTTCATGCCCCACTCTTCCGGTTTAAAGGTCAGCGCCTCCATCTCCAGATCCTGTTTGGCTTTGGTCAGCTCAAACGGGTCGAACTCGGTGGCACGCGCCGGATAATCTTTACGCAGCGGGTGACCTTCCCAGGTCGGCGGCATCATGATGCGACGCAGGTTCGGGTGACCATCGAAGGTAATGCCAAACATTTCCCAGGTTTCACGCTCATACCAGTTGGCGTTGGGGAACAGTTTGGTGAAGGTCGGCAGATGCAGATCGTTTTCCGACAGCGCCACCTTGAGCATGATGTCGCGGTTGCGATCGATGGAGATCAGGTGATAGAAAACGGAAAAATCCGCGGCGGGCAGGCCATCGCGGTGCGTGCGCAGACGTTCGTCCATGCCGTGCAGGTCAAACAGCATCACGTAAGGCTTCGGCAATTTCTTCAGGAAATCACCCACCTCCAGCAGCTGTTCACGCTTCACCCATACCACCGGTACGCCGGTACGGGTTGGCTGAACGGTAAAGGCATCCGGCCCAAAGCGGTTGCGCAGTTCGCCAATCACCGGGTCATCAAGGTGATCGCGGGTTTGCCAGGCTGGTGCGGCGTCATGCGCGGTTAAATCGGTCATATTGTTCACCATTGCAAAAGGTCCGTGGTGACTGCCGGCGAGACTTCGCGCTGTTGTAGATTGATTTGCGAAGTGGTTCTCCCGCCCGCAGGCGCAAATTAAATCTCGTCCGGCGTCCGCAGATTGGTCACTGCAATACGTTCGCCGCGTTTACGCTCGCGTTCCGACTGCATATTGGCGCGATAAACGCCCTGATCGCCAACCACCCATGAGAGCGGACGACGTTCTTTACCAATGGACTCCTGCAGCAGCATCAGCGCCTGCATATAGGCCTCCGGACGCGGCGGGCAGCCCGGGATGTACACATCGACCGGAATGAATTTATCCACGCCCTGGACGACGGAATAGATGTCGTACATCCCGCCTGAGTTGGCGCAGGCGCCCATGGAGATCACCCACTTCGGCTCCAGCATCTGATCGTAGAGACGCTGAATAACCGGCGCCATTTTGGTAAAGCATGTTCCCGCGACCACCATCAGGTCCGCCTGACGCGGAGAGGCGCGCAGAACTTCTGCCCCAAAACGCGCAACGTCATGCACCGCAGTGAATGACGTCACCATTTCCACATAACAGCAAGAAAGGCCGAAGTTGTACGGCCAAATTGAGTTCTTACGGCCCCAGTTCACCATGTCATGCAGCGCGTGTTCGAGTTTCCCCATATACACGCTTTTATTGACTTCCTGCTCCAGAGGATCGGTAACGATCTCCTGTTTCTGCAGGGGGTAACGGTCGTTCTCACCGTTAGGATCTATGCGGGTGAGCGTATAATCCATCTTATTGCCTCGCTTTTACTGCATATGACGGTTAGTGGGACTGTCTGTTTCCGGGTTAACCAGCGTGCGACGGGAACGCGCAGGCGTCCAGTCCAGTGCGCCGATGCGAACGAGATAAACCAGACCAGCCAGTAGCACTAAAATGAAAATTGCGGCTTCCACAAAGCCGACCCAGCCGCTCTCGCGGATAGAGGTCGACCATGCGTAGAGATACAGGGCTTCCACGTCGAAGATAACGAAGAACATGGCAACCAGATAAAACTTCGCAGAAAGACGTAAGCGGGCCGAACCGACGGAGTCGATCCCCGATTCAAACGGCGTGTTTTTACTACGCGCGCGCGCGCGACCGCCAAGGTACCAGCCGCCGACGAGCATGAGGCAGCACAGGCCGATAGCGATGATGAGAAATATAGCGAATGCCCAATGATGAGCGATGACTTCAGTGGATGTTGACATACGCATTGCTTAACCAAAAAAGTGTAGCGCCAAAACCCTCTGCTCTTACTGGCAGATGAACGCCACAGCGTTTCACGGGAGGAATAAAAAATAACCGTGCAAAAAAGCGTCCCTGGTCGATGTGAGAAGCCCAGATGCCGTGGCTTTTTACCCCTTTCTTTAACCTTTTGTCAACTTTAACAAAAGTTTTCATAACATTAATTTACATTGGAATCTTTTCATTAACATTAAATGCCCTTTTCTGCGAAATAACCTTGCATACTGTTCGGTTTTAGTGTTGTTGAATCGTGTCCGTTTCCGTCGTAAATCAAAAATCCCTTCTATTTTGACAGGATTTAGCCTCGATTCCTCCCCCCAAAGAGGGGTATTTTCTTGATCTGCGACACGGTTTTGTTAATTACCCCAGGAAATCGGCAACAATCCATCCGGTTTTTTAACATTAGCAGGAAGTGTTGAAAGTGCAGGGAAAAGTCGACAAGCTGAGCGCCTTGTCACGCCAATACGCTGATTTTTCTGCAAAGAAATACAAAAAAGATTCAAAACATCAATAAGAGTGCAAAAAAAAGAGCCGCCAGGCGGGAAACCAACTCCTGAGGCTCTTTTTGGGCACTTACATTCTGTTACCAGTTTTTGTGATCTTTGTTAGCAAGAATACCCTTACAAAACTAAGGTATTCCCTCCCTCTTCCGGAGTAAGTGCTGTGCCCGTTTCCCAGGGATGGATCTCCTGGCTCAGAGACTGAAAAATCGCCTGCGGCAGTTCGCTCACCGTCCGCGGATTGCAGCTGACGACGTACCGGGTGTCCGGCAACGCCGGTAACCCCTCACTGATGCCAGCCACGCGTAGATCCGGGCTCATCATTTCGACCGGGCGCGCCGTCACGCCCAGCCCGGCCTTCACCGCCGCTTTCACGCCCGATAGCGAGGAAGCTCCGTGGGCCAGATGCCAACTGACGCGAGCAGTTTCCAGCGCGGCGATAATATCCTGGCGGAATGGACTTGGCTCTTCGAGCAGGATCAGGGGGATAGATTCCCCCTTCGCCAGCACATATTCCGCTGCACAATACCAGAGAGTAGGTGATGTTCTCAGGGTAAAAGAGGTAAAGCCGGGAGGCTGATGGGTGGTCAACGCCAGATCGACCAGCCCCTCGGCCAGCATCTCCATGATGGCGGCATGGGGATGAACTTTGATCTCCAACGTCATTCTGGGATAGAAACAGCCGATGCGGTTTAACAAAAACGGCAGGATGGTGTCAGCCGTTTCTTCTGACGCACCGATGCTCAGAGCCCCCTGCAGGCTGCCATACATCAGCGACATACAGGCTTCATCGTTAAAACGGAGAATTTTGCGGGCATAGCCCAGCAGCTGGATCCCCTGCTCGGTCAGCAGCTTATTGCGGCCGTGGCGGGCGAAAAGCTCTTTGCCCACCAGCTGTTCCAGGCGTTGCATTTGCTGACTGACCGCGGACTGAGTACGACACACTGCGGCGGCGGCGGCGGCAAAAGTGTTCAAATCAGCGACCGCGACAAAGGTACGCAGCAGATCGAGATCGAGGTTGAGTATGGGACGTGTTGTATTAATCATCTTTCTTCACTTACAGGTGGCTAACGCTGACCTGCCTTGTTGATGCTTTACGCCAGGTTTCCGGCTATTCCCTGAGCCTCGTGCTCACCGTCTGACGGCGGATAAACAACTGGACGAACGTTATTACATGCCAAAGTACTCGTCTGGGCAAATGCGCAGAACTGCGGAGTAATATATTGTTCGTATTTCTCATTATTATTTATTACCACGACCAGCCAGGCGCCATACGTCGCCGCGGGAACCCGGTCAGTGATGCTGAGAAAATCGCTCTTCTGGCGTAACTTTCCGGCAGAAAAGGAACAATAAAATCCTGTAATAACAATATATTAAATCTCAATGCAACCGCAGTTCTTGGCGGTTAACACGGATATTAACGGTGATATTCTAACCTATCCCCCTCCTTTTTATAAGCCTTAATAAGGATTAACTGAGACAATTTTAAATTTTTTTCAACATTTTATATTAATTAACAAACCTCAGATTATTACCCGCTAAAAATAATAATAATGTGGTCGCACGCTGTTTTTTATTAAAATTATTTAACATCAAAATTACAAGCCAATCGCGCTTGTATGCAGGATAGCGTTTTTTAGCGACTCCCCCTTCTCCCTCCCCATATTACCGGGCAAACAAACGAGATAAATGATGGCAAAATCGCTACTAAATCTATATTTACGACCAAAAAATCGACATAAAAAGGCATAAGCCACAGACCAAATCCGCAATCGGTAGATAAATCAATTGCGCTTAAAATCCGACGTTAGCAAAATCTTCTCCTGCAAAGCCTTCAAAACAGCGGGGAGGGGGAGTACATTGTTCCGTGCTGACTTCCACGGCAGGGAGTGGCGATAACAGCTAAAAGGTCAAGATTCATGTCCCCCATCGAAAAATCCAGCAAGTTAGAGAACGTCTGTTATGACATCCGCGGCCCGGTTCTGAAAGAAGCCAAACGTCTTGAAGAAGAAGGCAATAAGGTTCTGAAACTGAACATCGGCAACCCGGCGCCATTCGGCTTCGAGGCCCCTGACGAGATCCTCGTCGACGTCATCCGCAATTTGCCTACCGCCCAGGGTTACTGCGATTCGAAAGGATTGTACTCGGCGCGTAAAGCTATCATGCAGCATTACCAGGCCCGGGGTATGCGCGATGTCACGGTGGAAGACATCTATATCGGCAACGGCGTGTCCGAACTGATTGTGCAGGCGATGCAGGCGCTGTTAAACAGCGGCGATGAGATGCTGGTTCCCGCCCCGGACTACCCGCTGTGGACGGCGGCGGTGTCGCTTTCCAGCGGCAAAGCGGTGCACTATCTGTGTGACGAATCCTCTGACTGGTTCCCGGATCTGGACGACATCCGCGCAAAAATCACACCGCGCACCCGCGGGATCGTGATCATTAACCCTAACAACCCCACCGGCGCGGTCTATTCCAAAGAATTGCTGCAGGAGATCGTGGAGATCGCTCGTCAGCATAATCTGATCATTTTCGCCGATGAAATTTACGACAAGATCCTCTACGACGAAGCCCAGCATCACTCTATTGCCGCCCTGGCGCCGGACCTGCTGACGGTGACCTTTAACGGATTGTCGAAAACCTATCGCGTTGCCGGCTTCCGTCAGGGCTGGATGGTGCTGAATGGCCCGAAAAAACACGCGAAGGGCTATATCGAAGGGCTGGAGATGCTGGCTTCAATGCGTCTGTGCGCCAACGTGCCGGCCCAGCATGCTATCCAGACGGCGCTGGGCGGCTATCAGAGCATCAGCGAATTCATCATCCCCGGCGGACGCCTGTATGAACAACGCAACCGCGCCTGGGAGCTTATCAACGATATTCCGGGCGTCTCCTGCGTGAAGCCAAAAGGCGCGCTGTATATGTTCCCGAAAATCGACGCCAAACGCTTCAATATTCATGACGACCAGAAAATGGTGCTCGACTTCCTGCTGCAGGAGAAAGTCCTGCTGGTGCAAGGCACCGCCTTTAACTGGCCGTGGCCGGATCACGTACGCATCGTGACCCTGCCGCGCGAAGACGACCTGGAGATGGCTATCTCCCGCTTTGGCCGCTTCCTCTCCGGCTACCATCAGCTTTAATCGCGCCGCCGCCGGCATTTGCATCCGGCGGCGATCCCTGCGCACAATGGAACCCGATGTTGTCACTGATTAAGGGTCCCTATGAGTCAGAGTCATTTCTTTGCCCACCTCTCCCGCCTGAAACTGATTAACCGCTGGCCGCTGATGCGCAACGTGCGCACCGAAAATGTCTCCGAACACAGCCTGCAGGTGGCGATGGTCGCCCACGCGCTAGCGGCGATTAAAAACCGCAAATTTGGCGGCCAGGTCAACGCCGAGCGTATCGCCCTGCTGGCGATGTACCATGACGCCTCGGAAGTACTAACTGGCGACCTCCCTACTCCGGTGAAATATTTCAACTCCCAGATTGCCCAGGAATATAAGGCGATTGAGAAAATTGCTCAGCAAAAGCTGGTGGATATGGTCCCTGACGAGCTGCGCGATATTTTCGAGCCGCTGATTGATGAGCATCACTACAGTGAGGAAGAGCAGTCGATCGTTAAACAGGCTGACGCCCTCTGCGCTTACCTGAAGTGCCTCGAAGAGCTGTCTGCAGGCAATAACGAATTTCTGCTGGCCAAAGGTCGGCTGGAAAAGACCCTGACATCGCGGCGCAGCGCGGAGATGGATTACTTTATGCAAGTGTTCGTCCCAAGCTTCCAGCTGTCGCTGGACGAAATTAGCCAGGATTCGCCGCTGTAAGGTTCTGGCCGGGCGGCGGTTGTGCTCTACCCGGCCAGAATATCTTAAAACGGAAACAGTACCGGGATTAGCAGGACGCAGACCACCATCACCAGTATGGTAAAGGGCACGCCTATTTTGACAAAATCGCTAAATGAGTACTTGCCCGGGCCAAGCACCAGGGTGTTAACCGGCGAGGAGACCGGGGTCATAAACGCCGCCGAAGCCGCCATCGCCACCACCATGGCAAAAGGATAGGGTGAGACGCCCATTGACTTCGCCGCCGCTAAGGCAATAGGCGCCATCAGCACCGCCGTGGCGGTGTTTGAGATAAACAGCCCAATCGCCGCGCACATCACGAACAGGCAGCCGAGCATCAGATAAGGCCCCTCGCCTCCGGCGACATCCATCAGTCCCTTCACCACCAGATCCACCCCGCCGGTTTTTTGCAGCGCCAGGGCAAACGGCATCATCCCAACAATCAAAATAATGCTCGGCCAGTGGATCGCCTTGTAGGCGCTTTCGGCATTGATGCAGCGGAATTTGCCCATCAGCAGACAGGCGATAATCGCGGCAATCGGGTTGGGAATTTCATCGGTGAGCATCAGGGCTACCATCAGCACCAGGCAGAAAATCGCATGCGGAGCCTGGCTGTGGGCCGGCGAAGCGTCATCGACCTCAACCGGCATATTGAGCACCACGAAATCCCGGCCGCGCTTCGCCAGCAAGGCAATTTGCCGCCAGTTGCCGACCACCAGCAGGATATCGCCGAGCTGCAGCGGCTCGTCGACCACCGAACCATCCATCGCTTTGCCATCGCGCTTCATGCCGACGATATTGAGACCAAACCGGGTGCGGAAGGCTATCTCACGCACCGTTTTGCCCATCATCTCTGAATCCGGGATCAGCGCCACCTCCGCCATCCCCACATCCAGCGCCTGATCGGCAAAATACTCGCCGCGCAATACCATCGGCTCAAGCATTTGCTCGCCGCAGAACTGGCGTAAATCGACATCGGAGGCGGACATATCGATCAGCAGGACGTCGCGGGCGCGAAATTCCGATACCCCGTTGACGTTGACAATTACCCGGCGGAACCGCCGCCAGCGTTCAACGCCGATCACGTTGGCGCAGTAGCGCTCACGCAGCTTTAAATCATCCAGCCGCTGACCGATCATCGGCGAACCCGGGCGGATGGCCAGCCGGCGAGCGCGGCCGGTGAGGTGATATTCGCGGATCAAATCGCGGAAGGTGCTTCTTTTTCGCCCATCGCGTGCGGAGTCGCCATTATCCGTCTTCAGCATAAAGCGCACCGCCAGCATATAGACGATGCCCAGGATCAGCACCACCAGGCCAATCGGCGTGACGCTGAAAAAGCTGAAGCCGTGCAGTCCCTCGCGCAGCAATTCACTGTTGACCACCAGGTTGGGCGGCGTCGCCACCAGGGTCATCATCCCGCTGATAAGCCCGGCGAAGCTCAGCGGCATCATCAGCCGCGATGGCGAGGTATTCATCCGTGCCGAGACGCTAAGTACCACCGGGATGAAAATGGCGACCACCCCGGTGGAGCTCATAAACGCGCCCAGACCGGCG
Organism: Klebsiella sp. 28; assembly: GCF_018223905.1. Lineage (NCBI taxonomy): Bacteria > Pseudomonadati > Pseudomonadota > Gammaproteobacteria > Enterobacterales > Enterobacteriaceae > Klebsiella > Klebsiella sp. 28. Next base: position 73,008 of record NZ_JAGRQY010000089.1, on the reverse strand, counting down.
ACGGTGAGCATCAGGTAGATCAGCATTTTGGTTTCGCTGTTCCCCGCCACGCTCACCAGCCATGCCCCCATTTTGGTGGCGACTCCGGTGCGCACCAGGCCATCGCCGATAATAAACAGGGCGGCAATCAGGATCACGTTAGGATCGCTGAATCCGGAAAAAGCTTCATTTAACGTCAGCGTTCCGCTGAGGACAAAGGCGACAATGACCATCAGGGCGATAGCATCCATGCGCACCTTGCCGGTAGCAAACAGCACAACCGCGATGGCCAGGAGGGATAAAACCCAAATCAATTCACCGTTCACAACGTTTCCTTGTCACAAGTGGGAGTCGACATAGTGGCATAAAAAAGCCCCGACGACGCGGGGCGAAATCATGGGTTTACGCTTTAAGACGCACATTTACCACGCCGTCAGTCTGGCGTTCAACCACCAGATCTTCCAGGCTGCTCAGCACGAGGTCGGCTTCACCCAGGCGAGGGGCATCGGCGGGCACGTTGACCGCGATAGNNGTCCGGAGAGGAGCCCCGCCGGCGCATCTTCCACCACCGCGCACTCCCCGGCAGGCAGACCCAGCCGCTCGGCGCCCAGCACATAGGCGTCCGGCGCCGGTTTGCCGTGTTTCACCTGCTCGGCGGTGACGAACACCTCAGGCATCGGCAGGCCCGCCGCGCGGTGACGCGCGTGGGCAACCGGAATCGAACCGGAGGTGACAATCGCCCACGGGATCCCGGCCTCATTGAGCGTATTCAGCAGGGCTAATGCCCCCGGCAGCGCGACGATACCCTCAATATCAGTGGCTTCTATCTGCTCGAGGTAGCGAAATTCGGCCTGGATATCCTCCTCGCTGCGCCCCGGCATAAAATGGCGAATGGAGGTAATGGCCTGCTTGCCGTGAATAAAACTGAGAATTTCATCATGGTCAATGGCGAAACGATCCCCCCACTTGCACCATGAACGCTCCACCACCGGCAAGGAATCCACCAGCGTCCCGTCTAAATCGAACAGGAAACCTTTACACTGCACGGGCACCTCCCTCAGGCGTTGATAATTTGATTAATTTCATTACTGCTCAGATGATACTGGCGTGGGCAAGCGTGCCAGACGCTCAGCATCCGCTGATATTTCTCCCACATCGGAGTCTGCGAGTTAAAGCCATGGGTACCGGCGTCAAAATGGCTGTAGCGGCCTTCAACGTTGACCATAAAACGCACATAGCCGAGATAACGCGCTTCGGTGGCGGCATCAAATCCGAGGAAGGTGACCCGGCGTTCATCGATACCCGCCGCGTCTTTCAGGTTGGTCCAGGAGACGTGCAGCGCGTGGTACATCTCCATGATATCAATAACGGTACGGCAGGTTTCTTCCGTCAGCTGGCCAAACTCGCGGTCCAGTTCACGCATCTGTAGCCCATACCCTCGCTCTATGATGGTTTGCAGACGACGGTAGCGTTCCGCATTATCCGGGTCGAGCATCGTCATCATTTTGTACTGATTGGATAAAATCAGACGCTGCGCATTGGTCATTTCCATGTTGTGACTCCTGTAGCACGGTAGGGCGTGAAATAAAGAAGGCGCATAAATCATGCGCCTTCTTTTATATGCGTTTTCCGTAGTGAATTACAAATCATCAAGGAAAGTTTTATCCAGTTGTTTGAAGGCGCGCTTAAGCGTGTCAGCCAGCGCCTGATAATCGGGCTTGCCTTCGACCGGTGCCAGCGCCTGCCCCGCCTCCTGCAGTTTACCGCGCACTTCATAGAACCAGTTAAGAATGGAGGGCGGCAGCGGCGTCACCGAACGCTTACCCAACCACCAGAGTCCCTGCATCGGCAGGCTCAGCGCAAACAGCGCGGTAGCGACGGCGGGGCCCAGCTGGCCGCCAAGAGCTATCTGCCAGCAGAGGGTAAAAATGGCGATTGGCGGCATGATGCGGATGGCATAGCGGGTGGCACGAATAATGCGGTTTTCAATAAACACCGGCGCGAGGCGCTTGTCGAGAGGCCAGGTCTTTGCGTAATGCTGCCCGCGGTTGAACAAGCTAAAGAAGCTAACGGGGCGTTTCTCAGGGGTCGACATGGCTTTACCTCAACTTTACATATAAAACTTAAAAAATTCGTGCAAAACACCAACTATGCATGACATCGTTCAAAAGATTTTGGCAAAGGATGCCGCAATCAGGTATCCTGTGCCCGCCTGAAAGGGCGGTTAGACTCTTTGCCAGGCTAGTCAAATTATCGCATATTCTGCCATTGGCTGAAAATTATGCAAAATGGCATAAAATCAAATGTACTTCTCTCATCGTGCCCGAAAACAGAACAAGGCATGATGTTAATCATAAATGTCGAGGTCATCCTGCGCTACGCTAATGACACACTGACGTTTTTTTAGCCACGTATCATAAAAAGGTACTTCCATGTCGAGTAAGTTAGTACTGGTTCTGAACTGCGGTAGCTCCTCTCTGAAATTTGCTATCCTTGACGCCGTGAACGGCGACGAATATCTGTCCGGTTTAGCGGAATGCTTCCACCTGCCGGAAGCCCGTATCAAATGGAAAATGGACGGCAGCAAACAAGAAGCCGAGTTAGGCGCGGGCGCCGCGCACAGTGAAGCGCTGAACTTTATCGTTAACACTATTCTGGCACAAAAACCAGAACTGTCTGCTCAGCTGACCGCAATCGGCCACCGTATCGTACACGGCGGTGAAAAATACACCAGCTCTGTGGTGATCGACGAGTCCGTAATTCAGGGTATTAAAGACGCCGCGTCTTTCGCACCGCTGCACAACCCGGCACACCTGATCGGCATCGCTGAAGCGCTGAAATCCTTCCCGCACCTGAAAGACAAAAACGTGGCTGTATTCGATACGGCGTTCCATCAGACCATGCCGGAAGAATCCTATCTCTACGCCCTGCCGTACAGCCTGTACAAAGAGCACGGCGTTCGTCGTTACGGCGCGCACGGCACCAGCCACTTCTACGTGACTCAGGAAGCCGCTAAGATCCTCAACAAGCCGGTGGAAGAGCTGAACATCATCACCTGCCACCTCGGCAACGGTGGTTCTGTTTCCGCTATCCGTAACGGTAAATGCGTTGACACCTCCATGGGTCTGACCCCGCTGGAAGGCCTGGTGATGGGTACCCGCTCCGGTGACATCGATCCGGCCATCATCTTCCATCTGCACGACACCCTGGGCATGAGCGTTGACGCGATCAACAAAATGCTGACCAAAGAGTCCGGCCTGCTGGGTCTGACCGAAGTCACCAGCGACTGCCGCTACGTGGAAGACAACTATCAGGAAAAAGCCGACGCTAAACGCGCAATGGACGTTTACTGCCACCGCCTGGCGAAATACATCGGTTCCTACACCGCGCTGATGGACGGCCGTCTTGACGCCGTTATTTTCACCGGTGGTATCGGTGAAAACGCCGCGATGGTGCGTGAGCTGTCGCTGGGCAAACTGGGCGTACTGGGCTTTGAAGTTGACCATGAGCGTAACCTTGCTGCCCGCTTCGGCAAGTCTGGCTTCATCAACAAAGAAGGCACCCGTCCTGCCGTGGTTATCCCGACCAACGAAGAGCTGGTCATCGCGCAAGACGCCAGCCGTCTGACCGCATAATTCCACATCGCCAGCCCTGACCCGCAATAATTCGAGCTGCAGGAAGGCGGCGACACAGCAAAACCCCGGCCGCGTACAGCGCGTACGCCACCGGGGTGAGCAAGTAGAGCCAACGCACGTGCAACTTGAAATATGACGGATAGCTGGCGGTGCTGTTTTGTATCCCGCCTGATACTGGCGGTAACGAAAGAGGATATACCGTGTCCCGTACTATCATGTTAATTCCTACCGGTACCAGCGTAGGTCTGACCAGCGTCAGCCTCGGTGTGATCCGCGCTATGGAACGCAAAGGCGTTCGTCTGAGCGTCTTTAAACCTATCGCCCAGCCGCGTTCCGGTGGCGATGCCCCAGACCAGACCACCACCATCGTTCGCGCCAGCTCCTCCACCACCACCGCCGCTGAACCGCTGAAGATGAGCCATGTTGAGTCTCTGCTCTCCAGCAATCAGAAAGATGTGCTGATGGAAGAGATCATTGCCAACTACCACGCGAATACTCAGGACGCGGAAGTGGTGCTGGTGGAAGGCCTGGTACCGACCCGTAAGCATCAGTTCGCCCAGGCGCTGAACTTTGAAATCGCCAAAACGCTGAACGCTGAAATCGTCTTCGTGATGTCTCAGGGCACCGACACGCCAGAACAGCTGAACGAGCGTATCGAACTGACCCGTAACAGCTTTGGCGGCGCCAAAAATACCAGCATCACCGGCGTTATCGTCAACAAACTGAATGCCCCTGTCGACGATCAGGGCCGTACCCGTCCTGACCTGTCGGAAATTTTCGACGACTCGTCGAAAGCAAAAATCGTGAAGATTGACCCGGCTCAGCTGCAGAAAGGCAGCACGCTGCCGGTGCTGGGCGCAGTGCCATGGAGCTTCGATCTGATCGCGACCCGCGCGATCGACATGGCTCACCATCTGAATGCGACCATCATCAACGAAGGCGATATCAATACCCGCCGCGTGAAATCCGTGACTTTCTGCGCGCGCAGCATCCCGCACATGCTGGAACACTTCCGCCCTGGTTCTCTGCTGGTTACCTCCGCAGACCGTCCTGACGTGCTGGTTGCGGCCTGCCTGGCGGCAATGAACGGCGTGGAAATCGGCGCCATTCTGCTGACCGGCGGCTATGAAATGGACGCACGCATCAGCAAGCTGTGTGAACGCGCTTTCGCGACCGGCCTGCCGGTATTCATGGTCAACACCAACACCTGGCAGACCTCCCTGAGCCTGCAGAGCTTTAACCTCGAAGTACCGGTTGACGATCACGAGCGTATCGAGAAAGTTCAGGAATACGTGGCCAACTACATCAACGCCGACTGGATCGAATCGCTGACCGCGACCTCCGAGCGCAGCCGCCGTCTCTCTCCGCCAGCCTTCCGCTACCAGCTGACCGAGCTGGCGCGCAAAGCCGGCAAACGTGTCGTTCTGCCGGAAGGCGACGAACCGCGTACCGTGAAAGCGGCGGCGATTTGCGCCGAACGCGGGATCGCCACCTGCGTCCTGCTGGGTAACCCGGATGAGATCAACCGCGTAGCCGCGGCCCAGGGCGTTGAGCTTGGCGCCGGCATTGAAATCGTCGATCCGGAAGTGGTTCGCGAAAGCTATGTGGGTCGCCTGGTCGAACTGCGTAAGAACAAAGGCATGACCGAAGCGGTCGCGCGTGAGCAGCTGGAAGACAACGTGGTTCTCGGCACCCTGATGCTGGAACAGGACGAAGTCGACGGTCTGGTATCCGGCGCGGTTCACACCACTGCCAACACCATTCGTCCGCCGCTGCAGCTGATCAAAACCGCGCCGGGCAGCTCGCTGGTCTCCTCCGTGTTCTTCATGCTGCTGCCGGAACAGGTTTACGTTTACGGCGACTGCGCGATCAACCCGGACCCGACCGCCGAGCAGCTGGCGGAAATCGCTATTCAGTCCGCTGAATCCGCGATTGCCTTCGGCATCGAACCGCGCGTGGCGATGCTCTCCTATTCCACCGGTACCTCCGGCGCGGGTAGCGATGTCGAGAAAGTCCGCGAAGCGACCCGTCTGGCGCAGGAAAAACGTCCTGACCTGATGATCGACGGCCCGCTGCAGTATGACGCCGCGGTGATGGCTGACGTAGCGAAGTCCAAAGCGCCGAACTCACCGGTAGCTGGCCGCGCGACCGTGTTCATCTTCCCGGATCTGAACACCGGTAACACCACGTACAAAGCGGTACAGCGCTCTGCCGACCTGATCTCCATCGGGCCGATGCTGCAGGGTATGCGCAAGCCGGTCAACGACCTGTCCCGTGGCGCGCTGGTAGACGATATCGTCTATACCATCGCACTGACCGCGATCCAATCGGCTCAGCAGCAGAAGTAATCTGCCGCTGTGGTCAAAGCAAAAGGCAGCCGAATGGCTGCCTTTTTGTCGTCAGGAGGCGAGCGACGATTGCTGCCGCGCGTTTGCGATCTTTATTCGCGCTCGCTCTCTTCCGCATCATCATACTCATTACCGGCGTTGCGGGTCATCCACAGCGCCAGCGCTTTCAGGGAGTCCGGCGTGAACTCATCGCAGCGGGCGGTGATCTCTTCCGGCGTTAACCAGCACACCTCGCTGACCTCTTCTTCCTGCAGGGCGAACGGCCCGTGGGAGACGCAGCTGAACAGGCTTCCCCAGACGCGGCAGAATTTGTCTTCGTAATAAAACTGGCCGTGATCGGCAAACGGCACCCCGGCGATGCCTAACTCCTCTTCCGCCTCGCGACGGGCCGATTCCAGCAGCTGCTCATCAGCCTGCACGACGCCGCCAGCGGTGGCATCCAGCATGCCCGGATGAAAGTCTTTTGTCTCGGTGCGTCGCTGCACCAGAATTTTCCCCATTCCGTCATGAACGACGATATAGGTCGCCCGGTGGCGCAGGCACTGCGCGCGCATTTGCTCGCGGCTGGACTGTGCTATCACCTCATTGTTTTCATTAACAATATCGACCCATTCTGTGCTTGCCAAATGATTCTGTTCCGCCATCAGGAAACCTTACTTTAAATGCGCTCTCGCGGCGCGTCTTTATGATTGAGGGCTAAATTACGGGTAAATTGCAACCTCTGCAATAACCTGATTATCATTGAGTGCTAAAACCTGCAGCCGCCCCTGATCCAGCAGCCCATAGCTGGCGGAATATCCCCCTTTCGGGATACTCACTGAGCCGGGATTAAAGAGGTAAATTGCGCCGCGTTTTTCCGCGACCGGTATATGAGTATGGCCATATGCCAGGACATCGCCAGCGGCCAGCGGCGGCAGATTATCCGGACTATAGAGATGCCCGTGGGTCAGAAACAGGCGATAGCGTTCGCTAAGCACCTGCTGCCAGGGCGCGGTCATTGGAAAACGAAGCAGCATCTGATCCACTTCGCTGTCGCAGTTGCCGCGAACGGCAACAATGCGTTCCGCCACGCTGTTCAACCGCTCCGCCACCTCACCCGGCGCATACCCCTCAGGCAGCGCGTTGCGCGGACCGTGATTGAGCACATCGCCGAGTATGATCAGCCACCTGGCGCCGCTTTGCGCGAACCGTTCAAGCACGCGTTCCGTGGCGGGCAGCGAACCATGAATATCGGAGGCAAACATCAGCTTCATAGGTTCCATCTCCACTGGTTACGATGCCTCTATGATAGCGGAAGCGCGGCGGGTTATCAGCCTCAGCGTTTGGCGGAAAGCGCCACGTAACGCTGGATTGAGGCCCGCTGCCACTGGAAAGACGCATAATCAGCCAGCGCCTCCGGTACCTTATCGCCATTGAGAACCAGGCGATTGAGCATCAGCGCCAGGTCTGCGTCGGCAATAGACCATTCGCCAAATAAATTTTGCCCGCCGTGGGCCAGTAGCATGGTGGCGGTGGCAAACAGCTTTTCCGCAGATTGCCTGCCGGCCTCGCTGAGGTCCGGCATTTTCGCCCCGCCAAACACCACGGCGGTGGATCGCTCTTCACGAATTGGCATCAGATCGCTGCGCAGCCAGGCCTGGATCTGCCGGGCGCGGGCTCGTTTTTGCAGATCATGCGGGTAGATGCGCTCCCACTCCGGCGGCGCGAAACGCTCATCCAGATACTCGGTAATCGCCGAAGACTCACTTAGCGCGAAATCATCAACCTCCAGCAGCGGTACGCGACGGGTGGCGGCATAGCCTGTCCAGCCCGCCTGCAGATGTTCGCCGCGGTTCAGGTCGACGGTTTTAAGGGTAAAAGGCAGGCTTTTTTCCTGCAGAGCGACATAGACAGACATCACGTACGGTGAGAAAAAATCGGCATCGGACCACAGGGTAATGACAGGCTGGCTCATAGCTTCCTCAAGGGTGGTAGACAGGACAATAAGCCAACATAGCCTGTCTTACAGGCGATGTCACTGCTCGAGCGCGGACGACTCGTCGCCTGGCTGCCGGGTCGCTTGCGGAATTTCTCCCGGGTGGCGCAGCTTCACCTATACTCGAACAGTTTGCGACCCACGACGGCGGGAAATATTATGATCGATCTTTACTATGCACCCACCCCAAACGGCCACAAAATCACCCTGTTCCTCGAAGAGGCGGAGCTAGCCTATCGGCTAATTCGGGTCGATATCGGCAAAGGGGAACAATTTCATCCGCAGTTTCTGGCGATTTCGCCGAATAATAAAGTTCCGGCTATCGTCGACCACATGCCTGCTGACGGCGGGGCGCCATTGAGCGTTTTCGAGTCCGGCGCCATCCTGCTCTATCTGGCGGAAAAAAGCGGTAAGCTGCTGAGCGGCGAGCTGCGGGAACGCTACGTCACGCTGCAGTGGCTGTTCTGGCAGGTCGGCGGGCTGGGGCCGATGCTGGGGCAAAATCAACATTTTTCCCACTCCGCGCCGCAAACCGTGCCCTACGCTATTGAACGTTTTCAGGTGGAAACCCAACGACTGTATGGGGTGCTAAATCAGCGCCTGGGATGCAGCCCGTGGCTTGGCGGCGACCACTACAGTATCGCCGACATCGCCGCCTGGCCCTGGGTGAACTGCCATGTCCGACAGCGTATCGATCTGGCGAACTATCCGGCGGTGCACAACTGGTATGAGCGCATTAAGCAGCGGCCGGCAACGGCGGAAGCGATGTTAAAAATTCAGCTTTATTAACCCCCTGCTCGCCCGTCGCGCTTTGTTGTATGATTGCAGGACTTACACCACGGAGGAAGCCTGCAATGTCTCAACCAGACGCCATTATTCGTATTAAGAACCTGCGCCTGCGGACTTTTATTGGTATTAAAGAGGAAGAGATCGCCAACCGCCAGGACGTGGTAGTGAATGTAGCCATTCACTACCCTGCCGATAAAGCGCGCGACAGCGAGGACATCAATGATGCGCTGAACTACCGCACCATTACCAAGCGTATAATCAGCCATCTTGAGAATGGCCGTTTTTCGCTGCTGGAAAAATTAACTCAGGATGTGCTGAATATCGCATGCGAACATCACTGGGTCACATATGCTGAAGTGGAGATTGATAAACTTCATGCGCTGCGTTATGCCGACTCGGTGTCCATGACCATGAGCTGGCGTCGCTAACCATGTCAGGGAGGTGGTATGAAGATCCTGCTTACTGGTGGTACCGGCCTGATTGGCCGACATCTGATACCCAGATTGCTGGAGCTCGGGCATAGCGTCACGGTCTCCACGCGACATCCGGATACCGCCCGCGCCCGTCTCGATCCGCGCGTCACCCTGTGGCGCGATTTCGAGGGCCATCACCACCTCAATGACATTGATGCCGTCATCAATCTGGCGGGTGAACCCATCGCTGATAAACGCTGGACGGCCGAGCAGAAACAACGCTTGTGCCATAGCCGCTGGGATCTCACGCAGCGGCTGGTGGGCCTGATCCACGCCAGCGACACCCCTCCCTCCGTGCTGATCAGCGGGTCTGCCATCGGCTACTATGGCGACCTCGGCGAGGTGGTGGTGACCGAAGAAGAGCCACCGCACAATGAGTTTACCCATAAGCTGTGCGCCCGCTGGGAGCAAATTGTCTGCGAAGCGCAAAGCGAGCGCACCCGCGTCTGCCTGCTGCGCACCGGCGTGGTACTGGCTCCGCGGGGCGGTATTCTCGGCAAAATGACACCCGCCTTTAAGCTCGGCCTCGGCGGGCCTATCGGCAACGGCAGACAGTACCTGGCCTGGATCCATATCGACGATATGGTTAACGGCATTCTGTGGCTGCTGGATAACGATCTGCGCGGTCCGTTCAATATGGTTTCTCCCTACCCGGTGCATAACGAGCAGTTCGCCCATGCGCTGGGTCATGCGCTCCATCGACCGGCGATTTTCCGCGTTCCCGCCGCCGCTATCCGCCTGTTGATGGGGGAATCCGCCGTCCTGGTGCTCGGCGGCCAGCGCGCGCTGCCAAAGCGTCTGGAGGCCGCCGGCTTTGCCTTCCGCTGGTACGATCTGGGCGAAGCGCTAAAGGATGTGCTGAGTTAATGGCTGACACAGGGGAGCATTGGCTCCCCTGATTCCGTTCTGCTGGCTCATGCTCCACGCCTGGATGGCCTCACCCTGGCGCTGCAGCATCGCCATATTCAGGACAACCAGCGCCCTTAATCGCCTGAATTCACCGCCAGCCGGCCGGTTCACCGGTGTTACCTGGCAAAGCAAAGTGCTAAGGTAGGCTTTTCTTTCTGCGTATTGACTGCTTTATGACGACCATCACCACACCACGCCTTTCGCTTACCCGCTTTGTTACCGATGACTGGCCCTTTTTTCTGCGCCTGCGCCAGGATCCGCAGGTGATGCGTTTTATGGGGGAGGTGTTAAGCGAGGAGGCGCTGCGCAGCGTCTTCGTCAGTCGCTGTGCCGATCCCGGGGTGTTTGTATTGCGCGATAAATTCGGCGAGGCGCTGGGCGATATTGGGCTCCGCATCAGCCCGAAAAATCCGCACGAAGCTGACGTCGGCTACGCGCTGCTGCCTCAGGCTCAGGGAAAAGGCTATGCCAGCGAAGCGCTGCGGGCGGTCTGCGAGTATGGTTTCACCACCCTGGGGGTGCAGGCCATCAATGCCTGGGTGCTGGGTGAAAACCGTGGCTCATCGCGCCTGCTGGAGAAGCAAGGCTTTGTGCGCACCCAGGTGCTGGAGAAAGCCTATCATCTGAACGGCGTCGATTACGATGACTGGATCTATCGGCTGGAGCGGGAAGCTCATCCGGCGTCCGCAGACGCCGGATGAGCCGATTATTTCAGCGAACCTTTCAGAAACTGCTGCAGGCGCGGGCTTTTCGGCGCGCCAAACAGCGCATCCGGATGCCCTTCTTCTTCAATTTTACCCTGATGCAGAAAAATGACATGTGAAGAGACGTGGCGGGCAAAGCCCATTTCATGGGTCACCACCACCATGGTTTTTCCCTCTTCCGCCAGCTGCTGCATAATGCGTAACACTTCGCCCACCAGTTCCGGATCCAGCGCGGAGGTCGGCTCATCAAACAGCAGCACTTCCGGTTCCATCGCCAGCGCGCGGGCAATAGAGACACGCTGCTGCTGGCCACCGGAAAGATGCACCGGATACTTCGCCTGCTGACGTTCGTCTATCCCGACCTTGGCCAGATATTTTACCGCCCGTTCGCGCGCTTCCTGTTTGCTTAAGCCCAGCACCTGAATCGGCGCCTCCATGACGTTCTCCAGCACCGTCATATGGCTCCACAGATTGAAATGCTGAAACACCATGGTCAACCGGGTGCGCAGCAGGCGCAACTGGTTCTTGTCGGCCACCTTCAGCTGGCCGTCTTTATCCCGTACCAGACCAATATTTTGGCCGCTGACGACAATCGTGCCTTCGCTCGGTTTTTCAAGGAAGTTAATACAGCGCAAAAAGGTACTTTTTCCGGAACCCGATGAACCGATGATGCTGATAACGTCCCCGGCTTTCGCCTGCAGCGAGACGCCCTTCAGCACCTCGTGTTCCCCATAGCGTTTATGCAGATCGATAACGTTTAATTTATTGTCGGACATGGCGTTCTCAATGCGTCGAAGAAGGTTTGATATGCTGCAACCAGCGCTTTTCCGCTTTACGGAACAAGCTAATCAGCACATACGAGATAATTAAATAGAGCACCGCGGCGATGCCAAACGCGGTGAACGGCTGATAGGTGGCCGAGTTGATATCGCGGGCGATTTTCAGCAGATCCGGTACCGTAGCGGTAAACGCCAGCGCGGTAGAGTGCAGCATGAGGATCACTTCGTTACTGTAGGCCGGTAGCGCAATCCGCAGCGCGGAAGGCAGAATAATGCAGCGGTATAGTTTGACCGAAGAGAAGCCGTAGGCCCGCGCCGCTTCAATTTCTCCGGCGGGTACTGAGCGGATCGCGCCGGCGAAAATTTCAGTGGTATAGGCGCAGGTATTCAGGGTTAACGCCAGTACCGTGCAGTTTAGCCCGCTGCGGAAAAAAGCGTTCAACAGCTCCGTGCCTTTGACGATTTCCAGGGTATACATGCCGGAGTAAAAAACCAGCAGTTGCACATACAGCGGCGTGCCGCGAAATATGTAAGTGAACAGCCAGATGGGGAACTGGATAAACTTATTGCTCGAGACGCGGCCGATGGCCAGAAACACCGCCAGGATGCCCCCCATTACCACTGAAGAGATCAGCAACCATAAGGTAATCGCCACGCCGGTAAAGCGATAGCCGTCGGTCCACAGTAGTGATTTCCAGTACTCCTGAATAATTTCAATCACAGGTCAGCCCTCTTCACGCCAACGGTATAGCGGCGTTCGAGCAGCAGCAGTACGCCATTAGAAACGGTGGTAAACACCAGATAAATCAGGCCGCAGACGATGGCGAAGTAGAACGGCTGCCAGGTGCTTTTCCCGGCCAGCTGCGTGGCTTTGACCACATCCTCCAGCCCCAGCAACGAGACCAGCGCCGTCGCCTTGAGGATAACCTGCCAGTTGTTGCCTATCCCCGGCAGCGCGTAGCGCATCATCGCCGGGAAGAGAATACGCCGGAACGTCTGCCCGCCGCTAAAGCCAAAGGCGGTGGCCGCTTCGATATGCCCCTTCGGCACCGCAAGGTAGGCGCCGCGGAAGGTTTCCGTAAAATAGGCGCCATAGATAAAGCCGAGGGTAATAATCCCGGCGATCATCGGATCGATATCAAACTGGGCCATGCCCAGCGCATCGGTAACGCTGTTTAGCGCAATCTGCAGGCCGTAGAAAATCAGCAGCATCAGCACCAGATCGGGCACGCCGCGGATCAGAGTGGTATAGCCTTCAAACACCAGCGCCAGTGGACGGTTGCTCGATAACTTTGCGCCAGCGCCCGCCAGCCCAATCAGGACGGCGAGAACGACCGAGCTGAGCGCAAGCTCCAGGGTGACGAGCGCACCCTGCAAAATAACCTGTGAAAACCCATACAGCATGCTGCCTACCCTGTCTGTCATTCACCATTGCGCGCGAAACGCACGCAATGGCGAGGCGTGAGAATTATTCGCCGTATACGTTAAAATCGAAATATTTTTTCGCCAGCTTGTCGTAGGTGCCGTCCTTACGCATCTCTGCAAACGCCTTATTCAGCGCTTCACGCAGTTCGTTGTCTTCCTTACGCAGCCCCATACCGGTGCCAACACCAAACAGTTTCTCGTCTTTGATTGACGGGCCACCAAACTGGTAATCTTTACCAATAGGCTGTTTCAGGAACCCTTCGCTGGCCGCGACCTCATCCTGGAACGCGGCGTCGATCCGGCCGGCGGTCAGGTCGGAATAGATATTGTCCTGCCCCTGATAGGAGACAATTTCGATACCTTTCGGCGCCCAGTGCTCATTGCCATAGGTTTCCTGAGTCGTCCCCTGCAGCACGCCCACGCGCTTACCCTTGAGGGTGGCGAGATCCGGCGTTACCGGGCTGCCCTTTTTCACCACCAGACGCGAATCTGCCGCATACAGCTTGTCAGTGAAGGCAATTTCCTGCTGGCGCTTTTCAGTAATCGACAGCGAAGACATAATCGCGTCGATTTTCTTCGCTTTTAAGGAGGGGATCAGCGCATCCAGCGGGTTTTCAACAAAGGTACATTGCGTATTAATACGCTTACACAGCTCTTTTGCCAGATCGATATCAAAACCGACCAATTCTCCCTGCGCATTCTTCGATTCGAAGGGAGCATAAGTCGGATCGGTACCGATACGAATTTTTTGCGGGATGGCGGCAAAGACCGTGGAAACGCTGGAAAGGGCCAGCGCTAAAGAGAGAGACAACGCCAGTTTTTTCATAACTATCCTCGACAGACTGTCATTCTAACGGGTTTATTAGAACTATTTACGCCAGTTATCGTGCCATTATTCGCCCCTTAAGGGCAAAGATTTATGCACCAGAAAGGCCGATTTTTTGCATCAGAAACGCTTAACTATGCATTTTTTAGCCAAAAAACAGGCTGCTTTTGCACTGAAATGATCCACAGCGCGTTTAGATGCACCCTTTTGGGGCATGGATACGAACCTGGCGGCAGGCCCACCCCATTGTGCGGGCCTGCAGCAGTCTTAGTCGCCGTACACGTTAAAATCGAAGTATTTCTTCGCCATTTTGTCGTAGGTGCCGTCTTTACGCATCTCGCCCAGCGCTTTATCAAACGCGGCTTTCAGCTCAGCGTCGTCCTTACGCAGGCCGATACCGGTGCCGTCGCCAAAGTACTTTTTGTCTTTAACGGACGTGCCGGCGAAGGCGAAATCTTTCCCGGCAGGCTGTTTCAGGAAGCCTTCGCTGGCGGCGACTTCATCCTGCAGCGCCGCATCCAGACGGCCAGCTGCGAGGTCTGAATAGATCAGATCCTGGTTCTGGTAAGCCACCACGTCAACGCCCTGGCTGCGCCAGCGGTCGTTAGCATAGGCTTCCTGAGTAGAACCCTGCAGCACGCCGACGTGCTTGCCTTTCAGCGCCTCCAGCGTCGGCTGGATCGGCGACCCTTTGGCGGCGATCAGACGCGAGTCAGCGGCATATAGCTTGTCAGAGAAGGCGATCTCTTGCTGGCGCTTCTCGGTAATAGAGAGGGAAGAGATGATGGCGTCGATTTTCTTCGCTTTGAGGGAGGGGATCAGGGAGTCAAAATCACTGCCGACCCAGGTACATTTCACCTTAATTCGGGAGCACAGCTCATTGCCTAAATCGATATCAAAACCAACAAAGTCCCCTTTCGCGTCTTTCGACGAAAATGGCGCATAGGTCGCGTCAGTGCCAATGCGAATGCTCTGCGGCAGAGCAGCAAACACGCTGGCCGTGCTGCTCATTCCCACGAGTAAAGAGAGAGCCAGAATCGTCTTCTTCATACAGTACCCTTAAGTGTCGTGATGTGGTGCGTTGCTTGTTATGGTGATTGCCGATCAATCCTGCAGTTTTTGTGCCATCTTCCCGGTGCGTGCCGGGAACAGGGTTAAATTTGTTAAAATAAAGTTGCAGGATTGTCTTAAAAGGGAAGATACCAGCATTACTGGCGAAACCGCAGCGCCTGAGCGCAAAAAGACGAAATAAATGTCGAGGATTTGATCGCGGCAACAAATTTGCACCACCGCAGCGCAAGCGTACATTTCATGCACCACTATAGTGCGACACTAGGCCCCCTGCCAGCGGGTAAACAAGTCGTGCTCCAGACTAATATCAAATTGATCGAGTACCCGATTGACGGTCTGGTTGATGACATCGTCCAGGCTTTGTGGCCGGTGGTAAAAAGCTGGTACCGGCGGCATTATCACCGCCCCCAGCTCTGCGGCCTGAACCAGCAGACGCAGATGGCCCAAATGGAACGGCGTTTCCCGCACGCAGAGCACCAGCGGACGACGCTCTTTCAGCACGACATCCGCCGCCCGGGTCAGCAGGCCATCCGTATAGCTATGGACAATGCCCGAGAGCGTCTTCATTGAGCAGGGTAAAATCACCATCCCGGCGGTTTTAAACGAACCGGAAGAGATACTGGCGGCGATATCGCGGGCGTCATGCACCACATCGGCTAGCGCCTGCACCTCACGTACGGAGTAGTCGGTCTCCATGGCCAACGTCTGGCGCGCCGCCTGGCTGAGGATGAGATGAGTTTCAATATCCGGCACATCTCTTAGCACCTGCAGCATCCGCACGCCGTAAATGGCGCCGCTGGCGCCGGAAATGCCAATAATCAGTCGTTTCACGTTCTGTTACCCCTTGCGCGTGTGCCGCAGACTTTGCCGGATTATAGCCTCTGGCGCAACTATTGACGCACAGTTGAGGGGCGAAAAAAAGCCCGCCGTCCTTTAGGTACGGCAGGCCCGCGACGCGTGAACGGCTTAACCCTCGTTGTGCATCTCGAGGTTTTCGACTTCGTTCTGTAGCTGGACCGCTTTGGCATCATCGTTACGCAGGGAGTCAAGATAGTCGAGGTACTGCTGGTCGACATCCCGGGTCACATATATGCCGTTGAACACCGAGCATTCAAACTGCTGAATATCCGGGTTCTCCGCGCGCACCGCGTCGATCAGATCGTTGAGATCCTGGAAAATCAGGCCGTCGGCGCCAATGATCTGGCGGATCTCATCCACTTCGCGGCCATGGGCGATCAGTTCGTTGGCGGTCGGCATATCGATACCGTACACGTTCGGGAAACGAATTTCCGGCGCAGCGGAGGCGAGATACACTTTTTTCGCCCCTGCTTCACGCGCCATCTCAATGATCTGCTCCGAGGTGGTGCCGCGTACAATGGAATCATCGACCAGCAGCACGTTCTTATCGCGGAATTCCGCACGGTTGGCGTTGAGCTTACGGCGAACAGATTTACGACGCAGCTGCTGACCGGGCATGATAAACGTCCGGCCGACGTAGCGGTTCTTCACGAAGCCCTGACGATAAGGTTTGTCGAGAATGCGGGCGATTTCCAGCGCGATGTCGCAGGAGGTCTCCGGGATCGGAATAACGACGTCAATATCCAGATCTTCCCACTCGCGGGCAATCTTTTCGCCCAGCTTAGTCCCCATGTTGACGCGGGCGCTGTAGACGGAAATTTTGTCAATAAACGAGTCCGGACGGGCAAAATAGACGTACTCGAACAGGCACGGGTTGCTGACCGGATTATCGGCACACTGACGGGTATAGAGCTGGCCCTTCTCGGTAATATAGACCGCTTCGCCCGGCGCCACATCGCGCAGGAATTCAAAACCAAGCGTATCAAGGGCCACGCTCTCCGAGGCCACCATATACTCGGTGCGACCGTCGCCAACGTCACGTTTACCCAGCACCAGCGGACGAATGCCGTTAGGGTCGCGGAAGGCCACCATGCCATGCCCGATGATCATCGCCACGCACGCGTACGCGCCGCGGATCAGGCGGTTGGTCGCCGCAATCGCCGCGAAGATGTTGTCCGCTTCCAGCGGGTAGTGACGGAAGTTATCCAGCTCACTGGCGAAAATATTGAGGAGGATTTCGGAATCAGAGGTGGTATTGATATGGCGGCGTTTTTCTTCAAACAGCTTTTTACGCAGCTCGTGCGCATTGGTCAGGTTGCCGTTATGCGCCAATGTGATGCCATACGGCGAGTTAACGTAAAACGGCTGCGCCTCGGAGGCGCTGGAGCTGCCCGCCGTAGGATAACGCACGTGGCCAATACCCATATTGCCCTGCATACGCTGCATGTGGCGGGCCTCGAATACGTCGCTTACCAGCCCGTTAGCCTTACGCAACCGGAAGCAGTTGTTGGCATCAATGGTGATGATGCCAGCGGCATCCTGTCCACGGTGCTGGAGCACCGTTAGCGCATCATAAATCGACTGGTTAACCGGCATAACACCGGCGATACCGACAATACCGCACATACGTCTTTTCCTCGTTCAGCAACGACCCAAAGTCTATACTTTAGGCAAGAAACTTGACGAGCTTTGCAGGTATTCAAAAAACCATCTGATGACGGGGGTAAAATAGGGAATAAACTGCGACTGATGCCAGTCATCGCTCTTCGCCATCCCGGTAAAGGTGTCCAGGAAGAACAGGATAGCGGCGATGATCAGCACCCCACGTAGCGCGCCGAAGCAGAT
Organism: Klebsiella sp. 28; assembly: GCF_018223905.1. Classification (NCBI taxonomy): domain Bacteria; kingdom Pseudomonadati; phylum Pseudomonadota; class Gammaproteobacteria; order Enterobacterales; family Enterobacteriaceae; genus Klebsiella; species Klebsiella sp. 28. The sequence goes on along the minus strand of NZ_JAGRQY010000089.1, from coordinate 55,392 downwards.
CCCCAATACCCTGTCGGTTCCTGACAAACCGGTCTTCTCCACCAGCTGGCCTATCACATAGTTCACGATAGCGCCAACGATGAGCGTCACGATAAACAGCGCCGCAATAGCAATCCCATTTCGAACCCGTTCATCCTCAAAGCCCGTAAACCAGACAGACAGGTCAGCGTAGTAATGGCTGGCGACATAAAACGCGCAACCCCACGTGACTAACGATAAAGCTTCGCGAACAAAGCCGCGGATCAGGCTGACCAGGCAAGAAAGACCCAGCACCGCCATAATGGCGTAATCAATCCAGACCATATACGTCCCACGATTTACGCCCTGTCGTCCAGTTCGGGGCGCATTCTAACAGAAAAAGAAAACGTTTGCGTAGGGATTTCCATGCCCTACAGAAATAAAAATGGCGCTGAAAAAACATTCAACGCCAGACTGCCTTTCGCCTCTTCAGGGCGGCTGAGACAGGGTTTGCGGGGCGTTTCTCCCCGCCACGTTCTCTCCGCATGGCGGAAAAAACAATCAGTTCGGGGTGAAGCCCATCACCACCCCGCTAAGCCCGGAGATCTGCTGCAGATCGCCCAGCTGGCCTTTCAGCTTGTCTTTTGACGCATCCGGGCCGACGAGGATGCGGGTAATTTTACCCTGTACCGGCGTCGAAGGCGACGTATAGACTTTGAAACCCGAGGCCCGCAGTTTACCGACAATCTCATTCACCTTATCGGCGTTCTTCAACGCGCCCAGCTGAACCACATAGGCTTTGCCGGTCGGCGCCGGCAGGGCCGCCTGCTGCTGCGGTGGCTGTTGCTGCTGTGGCTTAGCCGGCGGCGTTGGCGTCGAGGCCTGCTGTTGCGGCTGCGGTTTCGGCTGCGGCTTGGGCTGCGGTTTCGCGGCCACCACCGGCTCCTGAACGTCATCGAAGCTGTTGCTGTTCACCGGAATACGCGATGGATCTAACGATGGCGCGGCGGCATCGCCCGCCCGCACCTCTTCCGCCGCCCCTTCCGGCGGTTGCGAAGGCAACGCCTGGGTTGCCGCCGGCAACATATCCGGTTCATCGCGATCGCCTGGTTTCGGTACCAGCGGGATCGCGGCAAACTCATCCTGGTAATGCTTTTTCTGCCCGTCCAGCAGCCCTGGCAGGATAATCACCCCCAGCGCCACCAGCACGATTGTCCCGACTAAACGGTTCTGAAACTTACTCGCCACCGATTCTCCCCGCGTCTATCTCTTCCATAACCTGCGCTACGGTGTGAAACGAACCACACACCAGCACGGTATCTTCCACTTTAGCGTCAGCCATGGCCGCACGCCACGCCTGCGCCACGCTGCTATAGACTGTACCGCAGCGCAAATGTTCCACCAGCTGCTCTGCCGTCGCGCCGCGCGGGCCATCCAGCGGCGCGCAGTACCAGGCATCGACTTCCGGGGCCAAATTGGCCAACGTGCCGGCGATATCCTTATCATGCAGCATACCAATAACCGCCAGCACGCGTCCCGTTTTCGCTAACGTTTTGAGACGCCCGGCGAGATAGGCCGCCGCGTGCGGGTTGTGCGCCACATCGAGGATCACTCGCGGGGCGTCGCTGATTATCTGAAAGCGTCCCGGGAGCATCGCATCGCGGATCCCTGCGCGCAGGATAGCGTCATCCACGGCAAGCCCGCTGGCGCGCAGCGCCGCCACGGCCGTCGCCGCATTCGGCAACGGCACCTGAGGCAGAGGCAGGTGGCTTATCGCCCCTGCCGTATCGCGGAAGGACCATGTTTCGCCTTCCACCTCATAGCGCCAGTCGACGCCGCGGCGCTGGAGCAGCGCGCCCTTCTCGCTAGCCACTTCCGCGATGGTGAGCGGCATATCCGGCTCCCCCACCACCGCCGGTTTACCGGCGCGAAAGATGCCCGCTTTTTCCCGGCCGATACTTTCGCGATCCGGGCCCAGCCAGTCGGTATGATCGAGGGCGATGCTGGTGACCACCGCGACGTCGGCATCAACGATGTTGGTGGCGTCGAGACGCCCGCCGAGCCCGACCTCAAGGATCACCACATCCAGCTGCGCCTGCTTAAACAGCCATAGCGCCGAGAGCGTGCCGTATTCAAAATAGGTCAGCGAGATGTCACCCCGCGCCGCTTCGATTTCAGCAAACGAAGCCGTATGCGCCGCCTCCGGCAGTTCAGCCCCCTGAATGCGCACGCGTTCGGTGTAGCGCACCAGATGCGGAGAGCTGTAGACCCCCACTTTATAACCGGCCGCCATCAGGATGGTTTCCAGCGTGCGGCAGGTGGTGCCTTTACCATTGGTGCCCGCGACGGTAAAAACGAACGGCGCCGGTTTAACGATATCCATCTGCCCGGCGACCTCGCTGACGCGCGCCAGCCCAAGGTCGATGGTTTTACTGTGCAGATGTTCCAGATAAGAAAGCCACGTAGCCAGGGGCGACGTGGCCTGAGGAATAGGATCTTTTTCCATGATGCCCGTAAGAATTGACGGTTAACGCGTATGAATAAAAAAGGGCAGCGCCGCCAGGCCCTGCCCTCTGCTTTATCAGGCCTCAGGTTCCTGATCCGGTGCCGGCGGCACCACCACGCCTTCATGAGGCGCTTCCGAAACGGCAACCGGCGCCGGCAGGTTCATCAGCTTCGCCAGAATGCTGGCCAGCTTGAGACGCATTTCCGGACGGCGAACGATCATATCGATCGCCCCTTTTTCAATCAGAAACTCACTGCGCTGGAATCCCGGCGGCAGCTTCTCGCGTACGGTCTGCTCGATAACGCGAGGACCGGCAAAGCCGATCAGCGCTTTCGGCTCGGCAATGTTCAGATCGCCCAGCATCGCAAAGCTCGCCGATACGCCGCCCATGGTCGGGTCGGTCAGCACGGAGATGTACGGCAGTCCGCGCTCCTGCATTTTCGCCAGCGCCGCGGAGGTTTTCGCCATCTGCATCAGCGACATCAGCGCTTCCTGCATACGGGCGCCACCGGAGGCGGAGAAGCAGATCAGCGGGCAGTTATCTTCCAGCGCCTGCTCCACCGCGCGTACAAAGCGTGCGCCGACGACGGAACCCATCGATCCCCCCATAAAGGAGAATTCAAAGGCGGCGGCAACCACCGGCATCGCGTAGAGCGTACCTTTCATCACCACCAGCGCGTCTTTCTCGCCCGTCTCTTTCTGAGCGGACGCCAGGCGGTCTTTGTATTTTTTTGAATCGCGGAACTTCAGCACATCTTTTGGCTCAAGTTCGCTACCCAGTTCTACCAGAGAACCTTCATCCAACAGGCTATGCAGGCGATTACGCGCCGACATGCGCATATGGTGATCGCACTTAGGACAAACCTCCAGGTTGCGCTCCAGCTCGGCGCGGTAGAGTACCTGACCGCAGCTGTCGCACTTGGTCCATACACCCTCAGGAATGCTCGCCTTGCGGGTGGGAGTGATGTTGCTTTTAATTCGTTCAATCCAGCTCATTGATAACCTTTCTGCCTGAACCTGGTCGATGCCAGTTTTGTCGTAAGGGGCGCATAATGCCATTTTTGCCTCTTACAGACCATGAATGTTGCACATTAAATCATATCATCCCGGAACATGGGATAAAAAAGTGGTCAAACCGCTGCGCGTGACGCTCTGCACCGCCACGCGCAACACAGGCTAAACTACTTCGCCTGCTTCGCCGCCGCCCGCTTGTGGCGAATAATCTCAATCACGCCCGGCAGGACGGAAAGCACGATGATCGCCACGATCAGCAGCTTCAGGTTCTCCTGCACCACCGGCAAATCGCCAAACAGATAGCCGGCATAGGTGAACAGCAGCACCCACAGCAGCGCCCCAACCACGTTATAGGCTGCAAAATGACGATAGGACATATGCCCCATTCCCGCCACAAACGGCGCGAAGGTTCGGACTATCGGCACAAAGCGCGCCAGGATAATGGTTTTCCCGCCGTGACGTTCGTAGAAGCTGTGGGTTTTATCCAGATAGCTGCGACGGAATATCTTTGAGTTCGGATTGCTGAACAGCTTTTCGCCGAACAGCCGGCCAATGGTGTAGTTGACCGCATCGCCGACGATGGCCGCGATGACCATCAGCAGTACCATCAGGTGGACATTGAGATCGTTGGTTGGCAAGGCCGAGAGCGCGCCCGCGACGAACAGCAGGGAATCGCCCGGCAGGAATGGCGTCACCACCAGCCCGGTTTCGCAGAACAGAATCAAAAACAGAATGGCATAAACCCAGACGCCATACTGGGCAACCAGTTCGGCAAGGTGCACATCAATATGCAGGATGAAATCAATTAAAAAGTGAATCAAGTCCATGTTTGTCTTTACCCTTAATGACCCTATTAGTCCGCCAGAAACAGCGGGCCCATTGGCAGCACCGGTAAATCATAGTGGGCCGGGTAATCCACCGACACCAGATACAACCCTTCCGCTTTTGCCGTTGCCGCAGCGAGCGTCCTGTCTTTTGCTGCCAGCAGTTCTGCCATCCAGCTCTCCGGCTGGTTTCCGGCCCCGACCTCCATCAGGCTGCCTACAATATTCCTGACCATATGATGTACAAAGGCATTCGCTTTGATATCCACCACCACATACGCGCCGTAGCGGGTAACGTTAATATGCATCACGTTGCGCCACGGGGTACGCGACTGGCACTGTACCGCGCGAAACGAGGTAAAGTCATTCTCTCCCAGCAGACACTGCGCGGCGCGCTGCATACGCTCGGCGTCGAGCGGCTGGTGAAAATGCGTCACGCCATGACTTAACACCGCCGGACGCAGGCGATGATTATAGATGACGTAGCGATAGCGGCGCGCCGTGGCGCTGAACCGGGCGTGAAAATCCGCCGGTACATGTTTGACCCAACGCACCGCGATGTCACCAGGTAAATTCGCATTTACCCCCAGCGTCCAGGCGGCATCTTTCCGCTGCGCCCGGGTTTCGAAATGCACCACCTGGCCGGTGCCATGGACGCCGGCGTCGGTGCGGCCGGCGCAAAAGACGGTAATCGGTTCGTTCGCCACCTGCGAGAGCGCCTTTTCCAGCTTCTCCTGCACGCTGCGCACTTCGTTTTGCCGCTGCCAGCCGTAATATTTGCTGCCGTCGTACTCGATGCCCAGCGCGATTTTACAGATCGGCTGTTGCTCCATCTCAGACATCAGTACAGGTACTCCTCAATCAGCTTCTCGGCGATCTTCACCGCCATCAGCGCGCCGCCGAAGCGCACGTTATCCGCTACCGACCAGAACTGGATCTGCTCCGGCATACCGTAATCGTTATGCACGCAGCCGATGGAGAGGCGGGCATTGCCTGAGGCATCGCCAACCTGAGTCGGGAATTCGCCCTCTTCAGAAAGTTCGATATCCTCGCCGCGGGTAAAAGCGTCGCGCGCCTCCTCCGCCGCCAGCGGGCGCATCGCTTCGAAGCTCACCATCTGCGCATGGCCGTAGAAGACCGGCGACTGAACGACGCTGGCGGAGATCATCAGCCCGTCATCCTGAAGAATTTTGCGCGCTTCATCGACGATCCGGCGCTCTTCGCGCACGCTACCTTCACGATCCGGCAGCAGCGGCAGCATGTTGAACGCCAGCTGGCGACCAAAGAAATCGTCTTCATCGATAGGGATGCCGTTCAGCAGCTTAGCGCTCTGCCCCGCCAGCGCATCCACCGCTTTTTTCCCCTGCCCCGAGGCGGAGAGCAGGTTCGTGACGCTAATGCGCGACAACCCGCCCTGATCGATCAGCGGTTTGAGCGCCGTCAACAGCTGACTGGTCAGGCTATTAGGCACCGCAATCAGGTTGCGGTTGCGGTAATCGCCTAATACGAACGGGTTCACGTCCGGCACCACCAGCGGTACGTCCGGCTCCAGCGCAAACAGGCCGCTGAGATCGATAACCAGACACCCGGCGTTGGTCGCTTCTTCGACATACGCTGCACTGGCTTCGACGCCGGCGGCGAAGAAAGCCAGCTGGGCCTGGGTCCAGTCAAATTCGGCGGCGTCTTTGACGATCACCGACTTGCCACCAAAACGCAGATGTTCGCCCGCGCTGTCGTTGCGCGCCAGAGCAAAAATCTCTCCTACCGGGAACTGGCGTTCAGCAAGAGTTTCGAGCAGGGCTTCGCCTACGGCGCCCGTTGCGCCCAGTACGGCAATATTCCAGCCTTCAGACATGGTGGTTAACTCCAGAAATAAAGCGGCCCCGCCGGAGTATCCGGCAGGGGCATTAAGAAGACATTAACGAACAGGATGATGCACGGCGTTAAAACCGAGCTGGCGCAACAGCGTCGCCGCCTGCTCATCGCTGCACTGCACATACAGCGAAGACCATTCGCGACGTTCCTGATAATTTTTACGCAGCTTGTCGAATTCACCGGCGACGCCGGCCACCTTCCGCAGCGGCGCATCATCGCGGCGCACATCATACACCAAGTGGACCAGTCTTTTCAGCGTCGGCTGATCGAGCGGTCCATGCAGGGTAATGCGGCCAAATTCCGGCGCCGGCAGCAGAGTATCCAGCGCTACCTGCTGCGGATGGCCGATAAAGGCGCTGTAGGCTTCAAAAACCTGCGTCGTCCCGCGCGCTTTCCCTTCGAGGGTGTAGCCGGCGATATGCGCGGTACCGATATCCACTCGCTTGAGAAGCTCAACGTTTAGATCCGGCTCCGGCTCCCAGACGTCCAATACCACACTCAGCGGCTGACCAGCTTCCAGCCGCTTTAGCAGTGCGGCGTTATCGACCACCGGCCCGCGGCAGGCGTTGATCAAAATCGTTCCAGGCTTCAGGCGGCTTATCAGCGCCTCATCCGCCAGATGCAGGGTTTTATATTGCCCTTCTTTATACAGCGGCGTATGGAAGGTGATGACATCGGCTTCCTGGACCAGCGCCTCGAGGGAGCGGAAGTCACCTTCGTCGCCGCGATCGGCGCGCGGTGGGTCGCAGAGCAGAGTTTTGATCCCCAACGCTTCCAGGCGCTTTTGCAGTCGCCCGCCAACGTTACCGACGCCGACGATCCCGACGGTGCGATCGCGTAGCGCAAAGCCGTCGCGTTCAGCCAGCATCAGCAGCGATGAAAAGACGTACTCTACCACCGCAATGGCGTTACAGCCGGGCGCCGCAGAGAAACCAATCCCCGCCTGCTGCAGCCACGCCTGATCGACGTGATCGGTGCCGGCGGTAGCGGTGCCGACGAACTTAATGGCCTTGCCGGCGAGCAATGCTTCATTGACCCGGGTGACCGAGCGCACCATTAGGGCATCCGCATCGGTCAGGGCATCGGCCGGGACCGGACGGCCTGGGATCGCCTGCACGTCGCCTAAACGGCTAAAAAGCTCACGGGCATAGGGCATATTTTCATCAACGAGGATTTTCACAGTTCAGTACCTGTCTGAGAACGAGAGTTAACTGGGGAAGTGTGCCATAATCTGGCCGCCAGGCATACTCATCACCTGGTTCCAGCACCGCGATATCGAAAGGATGAATCATGACGCACCCCCTTGCTGATATGCCAGACCGTCCTCCAGGGCGAGGCCCATCAGGCACTGCCGCCACCGGCGAACCTTCGCTTTCCATGCAGCAACGCACCGTTCTGGAGCGACTGATCACGCGCCTGGTGGCGCTGACCTCGCAGCAGAACGCGGAAGTGTGGGCCTGCGTCAAACATGACCTCGGACTGAAAGGCGACTCGCCCCTGCTGGCCTGCCATTTCAGCGCCGCGGAGGCCAGTCTCAACCAGCGCTTAGCCGCCGCTCAGGATAATCATCATCATCGCCAGACCTCAGCGCAGCTCAGCGATCTGCTCGGTCAGGGCAATAACCGCCAGGCGGTGAGCGATTATATTCGTCAGCATTATGGGCAAACGGCGCTGCATGCCCTTAGCCAGACGCAGCTGGAGACCATTCTGCATCTGCTGCAGCATGGCCAGCTGTCGATCCCGCAGCCGCAGCAGCGCCCGCCGACCCTGCGCCCGCTGTTGCCAGCCGAGCATAATACGCTCAATCAGCTGGTGACTAAGCTGGCGGCCGCCACCGGCGAACCAAGCAAGCTGATTTGGCAATCCATGCTGGAGCTTTGCGGCGTCAAGTCCGGGGAGCTGATCCCGGCGACGCACTTCCTGCCGCTTTCGTACTGGCTGCAGGCGCGGCAAACGCTGAGTGCGCAAAGCGCGCCGACGCTCACCTCGCTGCAGGGAGCGCTCAAGCAGCCGCTGGAGGCCGCGGAGTGGCAGACAATTGTCGACTTCGCCCGTCGCAGCTGGCAGGTCACGCCGCGGACCACGCTGAGCCCGGCGCAGATCCTGGCGCTGCTGAACAAGGTGTTTGTGCTGCGGGTGGCCCGCGCCCAGGAGACGCTGGCCATCCCGCAGGAGGAGCCTGTCGCCAGGCGGACGTGGAGCGCTAAGCCGTGGCAGCTGGCGCTGGGCGCGGTTGTCCTGCTCCTTGTGCTGTGGCTCCTGCTGTAGCCCAGCAGCCACCGGCGGCGTTTACGGCTCCCCTTCATGCCAAACGCCGCGGTGTTTCCTACAGCGATTTCAGGCCGGACAATAACCTAGCGGCGAAATGAGATAAGGGTGACGAGGATCCCCAGCGCCGCGCAGAGGGCGCCGGCAAGGAACACCGACGAGTAGCCCAGCGAGGTCGCCAGCAGGCCGGTCAGCGGCCCGGTCAGGCCATAGGAGATGTCCTGAAAGGCCGCATAGCCGCCGAGCGCGGTGCCGCGCACCTGTGCCGGGACGCGCTTCACTACTTCCACGCCAAGTGAGGGGAAAATAAGCGAACAGCCGCACCCGGTCAGCGCCGCACCGGCCAGCGCCAGCCAGGCATTCGGCGCCAGTCCCAGCAGCGTCAGACCAACCGCCTCTATCAGCAGCGAGACCATCGCCACCTTAACGCCGCCAAACCGATCCGGCATCCAGCCGAACAGCACTCGCATCAGCACAAAGGCGCCACCAAACGCCGTCAGGGTAAAGCCGGCCATTGGCCAGCTATGGCTGGCGAAATAGAGGGAGACGAAGGTGCCGATCACCGCAAAGCCGACACCCTGCAGGCCCAGGCCAATGCCCGGCCGCCAGATCATGCCGATGACGCTCCAGAGTGAAGGCCGCTCGCCTCCGTGGGCCGCCACTTTGCGCACGGTACCGTTAATAAGCCAGGCGACGAGCGGTAGTCCCATGGTGACACAGGCCAGCACCGCCACGCCAAAATGGCTATAGATCAATAATCCCAGCGGGGCGCCCACCGCCAGCGAGCCGTACATCGCCATGCCGTTCCATGACATCACTTTGCCGGAACGGGCCGGTCCCACCAGGCCCATCCCCCAGCTCAGGTTTCCGGTCAGCAGCTGGCTTTCGCCAAACCCGAGGATCAAGCGGCCCAGCAGCAGCAGGCCGAGCCTGGCGAGCACCGGCAGCGGCAGCAGCGCAGCGGCCAGCCATGCCGCGCCCGCCAGGGCGCAGGCCAGCATCCCCTGCAGGACGGAACGTTTAGCGCCGTACTGGTCTGCCAGACGTCCGGCGTACCCCCGGGTCAGAACGGTGGCGAGGAACTGGATCCCTACCGCCACGCCAACCACGGTGTTGCCAAATCCCAGCTCCTGATGGACAAAGAGCGGGATCACCGGCAGCGGCAAACCAACGGTCATATAGGTCAAAAAGACGGCAAACGTAATACGGAAAAGCGAAAAATTCGCCGAAGAATTGGATGTTGTTTCAGTAACTGCGGACATGCATTACTCCAGATTCGCAGAGTAAGGCGAGCAAAGCGACACGCCCCCTCCACCTGATTATCAGGGTTAAGGCGCGTTGGTTGACGTTAAACGCTTACGCATTAGTGGAGAGACTAATGGATCCGCGAGCAGTGTGCCTGCGGGCTCTTACCCTGTCAAGATGACAAAAAAGGGGAGCCGGTGGCTCCCCTTTGCGCATCACATGCTGATTAGGCGTTGTATTTACGCATCACCAGCGTGGCGTTGGTGCCGCCGAAGCCGAAGCTGTTGGACATTACGGTGGTCAGCTTAGCGTCCGTCGGTTTGGTGACGATGTTCAGGCCAGCAGCCTGCTCGTCCAGCTCTTCAACGTTGATGCTCGGCGCGATAAAGCCGTGCTCCAGCATCAGCAGGGAGTAAATGGCTTCCTGTACGCCCGCCGCGCCCAGCGAGTGGCCGGTCATCGCTTTAGTTGCCGAAATAGCCGGGCTGTTGTCGCCGAATACTTCGCGGATGGCGCCCAGCTCTTTCACGTCGCCGACCGGAGTGGAGGTACCGTGGGAGTTCAGATAGTCGATCGGCGTATCAACGCCATGCATCGCCATCTGCATGCAGCGCACTGCGCCTTCACCAGACGGGGCGACCATGTCCGCGCCATCGGAGGTCGCGCCATAGCCGACGATTTCGGCATAGATGTGCGCGCCACGCGCCAGGGCGTGTTCCAGCTCTTCCACCACGACCATACCGCCGCCGCCGGCGATAACGAAGCCGTCACGGTTAGCATCATAGGTACGGGACGCTTTTTCCGGGGTGTCATTGTATTTAGTGGACAGCGCGCCCATGGCGTCGAATTCGCAGGCCATTTCCCAGCACAGCTCTTCGCCGCCGCCGGCAAAGACGATGTCCTGTTTGCCCAGCTGGATCTGCTCTACCGCGTTACCAATACAGTGGGCGGAAGTGGCGCAGGCCGAGCTGATGGAGTAGTTAACGCCGTGAATTTTGAACGGCGTAGCGAGGCAGGCGGAAACGCCGGAAGCCATCGCTTTGGTGACCACATACGGGCCCACGGCTTTCAGACCACGCGGGCTACGCATGGCATCGGCGCCGAAGACCTGGAATTTCGGGGAACCGCCGCCGGAGCCTGCGATCAGGCCGACACGCGGGTTATTCTGATATGCTTCAGGCGCCAGACCTGCGTCGGCAACAGCCTGTTCCATGGACAGGTAAGCATAGATGGAGGCGTCGCTCATAAAGCGCACTACTTTGCGGTCAATGAGGCCAGTGGTATCCAGTTTGACGTTGCCCCATACGTGGCTGCGCATCCCTGAATCTTTAAGCTCCTGAGAGAAAGTGATCCCTGAACGTCCTTCACGCAGAGATGCCAGGACTTCCTGCTGGTTATTACCGATGCTGGAAACGATGCCCAAGCCAGTAATCACTGCACGTTTCATTAAATACCTCTGTAAGTCGCACTATTTTAAGTTTCGTGTCGCACAATAGCGTACACTTGTACGCCGAACAAGTCCGATCAGACATTTTGTGTATAAATTTGCGCCCTCAGGCACACATCGTTAAGATCGTGCTACGCCTTGTGATTCGAGTAACTTACGTGAAACAAAACGCCATACAACCCGCCAACCTGGAATTCAACGCTGAGGGTACACCTGTTTCCCGAGATTTCGACGATGTTTACTTTTCCAATGACAACGGTCTGGAAGAGACTCGCTACGTTTTTCTCGGCGGAAATCGCCTGCCGGAGCGCTTCCCCAGCCACCCTCGCTCGCTGATGATCGTCGCGGAGAGCGGCTTCGGCACCGGGCTCAATTTCCTCACCCTCTGGCAGGCGTTTGACGTTTTTGTTCGTGATAACCCGGACGTTACCTTGCAAAGGTTACATTTCATCAGTTTTGAAAAATATCCGCTGAAGGCTGAGGATCTCCGCCTGGCGCACCAGCGCTGGCCAGAGCTGGCTCCGTGGGCGCAGCAGCTGCAGGCGCAATGGCCGTCGGCCTTCGGCGGGTGCCATCGTCTGCTGCTCGACGGCGGGCGGGTGACGCTCGATCTGTGGTTTGGCGATATCAATGAGCTGACCAGGGAGCTGGATGATTCGCTGAACCAGCAGGTGGACGCCTGGTTTCTTGACGGCTTTGCCCCAGCGAAAAATCCCGACATGTGGACTCAGGATCTGTTCAGCGCCATGGCGCGCCTGGCGCGACCCGGCGGGACGCTGGCCACCTTTACCTCCGCCGGTTTTGTCCGCCGTGGCCTGCAGGAGGCCGGCTTTACCATGCGTAAAAGCAAAGGCTTCGGCCGCAAGCGGGAGATGCTGACCGGCGAGATGGCGCAAACGCTGAGCTTTCCTGCGCGCGCCCCCTGGTTCGCTCGCAGTAGCAGCGATGCCCGCGAGGCGGCCATCATCGGCGGCGGGATCGCCAGCGCCCTGCTCTCCCTGGCGCTGCTGCGCCGCGGCTGGCAGGTGACCCTTTACTGCGCCGATGAGGCTCCAGCGCAGGGCGCCTCCGGCAATCGCCAGGGCGCGCTGTATCCGCTGTTAAGTCAGCACGATCCGGCGCTGGCACGCTTTTTTCCGGCCGCCTTTACCTTCGCCCGCCGAATGTATGACGCGCTGCCGGTGATGTTCGATCACCAATGGTGCGGTGTTACCCAGCTCGGCTGGGATGAGAAAAGCGCGCATAAAATCGCCCAGATGCTGGCGCTGAATTTACCCCCGGACATCGCCTGCGCGGTGACGGCGGAACAGGTTGCCGGGCTGACCGGCGTCGATACCGGCTGCAGCGGCATCACCTATCCGGCCGGCGGCTGGCTGTGCCCGCAGCAGCTCACCGCCGAGCTGCTGGCGCTGGCGGCCACGCGCGGACTGCACGTGCACTATGGTTATCCCGTCGAAACGCTCAGCGCGGAGGGCGATGGCTGGCTGCTCAATCAGCAGCGCTATCATCAGGCGGTGGTTCTGGCGAACGGCCACCGCATCACTGGTTTTGCGCAAACCGCCCAACTGCCGGTCTACCCGGTTGGCGGCCAGGTCAGCCATATTCCCACCACCCCGCGGCTTGCCGCCCTGCGCCAGGTGCTGTGCTACGACGGCTACCTGACGCCACAGAATCCGCAAAATCAGCAGCACTGCATTGGCGCCAGCTACCACCGCGGGAAAACCGACACCACCTTCAGCGAAGAAGATCAGCAGCACAACCGGCAACGGCTGATCGACTGCTTCCCGGGCGCGGAGTGGCCGCAGGACGTGGATATCAGCGCCAACGACGCTCGCTGCGGCGTGCGCTGCGCCCACCCGCGATCATCTACCGATGGTCGGCAACGTGCCGGACTACGCGGCAACATTGACGCAATACGCCAGCCTCCACGAACAGCCGGATGTCGCCGATAGCGCGCCGGTCTGTCGCAACCTGTTTATGCTTGGCGCGCTCGGGTCGCGCGGGCTTTGCACCGCGCCGTTAAGCGCTGAGCTGCTGGCGGCGCAAATGAGCGCGGAACCGCTGCCGCTGGATAGCGACACCCTGGCGGCGCTGAATCCGAATCGGCTGTGGGTGAGAAAACTGCTGAAGGGAAAAGCGGTGAAATAAAACCATGAGGGCAGGCAATTTCCCGGGTACGGCTGACGCCTGACCCGGGCTACAACATGGCTCAGGCCTGATTTTTCGCCTGTTGATACAGGTTATGCCACATCCCCTGCACCAGAATTTGGTCCGGCGGCGACAGTTCGCCAGCGCTGATGGCCTTCTCCAGGCTTTGGCTAACTCTGCTGTGTACCGCGTCAGCAGAATGCTCGCCCTCACCTTCCAGCTCAGCCACCGCCAGCGTCAGGTGGCCGCGCAGATAACCGCCGGCAAACAGTTCATCATCACTGGCGTGGTCTACCATGTTGTCAATCAGCGCCAGAATGCGTGATTCAAACTCCGCGATCATCATCTTACCTCTTGTCATGTAATGTGCGGCCTTAGTGCAGGTCTTCCGGCCACGGAAAGTGTTCCGCCGTCAATGGCGGCGTTTGATAATAGTGTTGTAATGCGCGAATAAAGCGCGCCGGACGTTCGGGGATCCCTTGTTCAAGTAAAGCCATCACCCGAGCATGCACCCGGCGCTGGAAGGCGATGCGATCGGGCTCAACGTCCCCTTCCAGATTGTCACAGCTGACGTTAAACGGAAATCCCGCCGCCACGCAGAACAGCCACTCAAAGGCCTGCGGTTTCACCTCGACATCTTCAAACTGGCTTTGGGTCATCGCATCGCGGCCGTCCGGGCAGTACCAGTAGCCAAAATCTACTTGTTCGCGACGCGCCTTGCCGGCGACACACCAGTGAGAGATCTCGTGCAGGGCGCTGGCAAAAAATCCGTGCGCAAACACGATACGGTGATAGGGCGTTTCATCGTCAGCCGGAAGGTAGATCGGCTCATCGTCGCCTTTAATCAGGCGGGTATTAAATTCTTCGGCAAAGCAGCTGTCGAAAAGGTCTATCAGCTGCTGATAATGGTGTTGCTGTTGCATTAATGAATTCCCAACCACTGCAAAATCTCAGCCCCGTGGCTGTCATAAAGAAGTTTCGCGCTCATCACCGCCGAGACGATAACGATCATCGGCCGGATCAGCGACTGCCCTTTACTCAGCACCAGCCGGGACCCGGCGCGGGCGCCAATAAACTGGCCGGCCATCATCACAAAGCCGGTGGCCCAGATAACCTTTCCACCGATGATAAACAGCAGCAGGCCGCCGACGTTTGAGGTGGCGTTCAGCAGCTTGGCATGGGCCGTCGACTTGGCAAGGTTAAACCCGGCCAGAGTGACAAAAGCCAGGGCGTAAAACGAACCGGCGCCGGGGCCGAAAAAGCCATCGTAAAACCCTACGCTACCGCCGGCGACCAGCGCAAACGGCAGACCGTAAAGCCGACGCTGCCGGTCGGCTTCGCCCAGTTTCGGCATCAGCAGGAAATAAAGGCCGATGCCAATCACCAGCAACGGCAGGATCTGCTTCAGAATATCGGATTGCACGTGCTGCACCAGCAGCGCTCCGGCGGTTGAGCCGATAAAGGTCATCAGAATATTCAGCTTCTGATCGGCCAGATTAACCACCTTGCGGCGGACAAAATAGAGGGTCGCCGATAGCGACCCGCCGCAGGCCTGCAGCTTATTGGTCGCCAGCGCCTGGGCTGGCGGCATGCCGGCCGCCATCAGCGCAGGGACAGTCAATAAGCCCCCGCCTCCCGCCAGTGAGTCAATAAAACCGGCCAGGATGGCGACAAAGAAGAGTACCACCAGCACCAGCGGCGATACGGCAAACAACTCGATAAAACTATCCATTACAGCACATGCTCATCCAGTAGCGCCTGGCAGGAAGGCGGCAGCGGCGGCGGCGTCTTCTTCACAGGGGGGGTAGACCCGGGTTTAGGTGGTTCGAACCAGCTCTGCAGCTCCGCTCCGCAGCCATCGCCGGGCGGCGGCGGCGCCTGATCCTCGCACTCCAGACTTCCCGCCGGGCAACGCAGTCGGACGTGCATATGAGCGCGATGCTGGAACCAGGGACGGACTTTACGCAGCCATTGGCGGTCGCTGCCCGCGTCCAGGCACAGCTGCTGTTTAATCGCCGGGTTGACGAAGATGCGGGTAACTTCGCTATCTTCCGCCGCCAGCTTGATAAGCTGGCTGATTTGCGGGCTCCATAGCGACGGCACCACATGCTTGCCATCGCTGGCGACCAGGTCCAGCGCCTGCGGCTTCAACAGCTGGGACGATGTCCAGCGCGTTTGCGGCAGCTGAAGGAAGATATCGACATCGAGGCCCGTCTGGTGGCTGGCGTGCCCGCCGTTAAAGCGCCCGCCCGCCGGCATCCCCATGTCGCCAATCAGCACGGTTCCCATTCCTTTATTGTGCACCTGATTACTCAGGCGCTGAATAAACTGAACCAGATCCGGATGACCGAAGTAGCGACGCTGATCGGTACGCATCACCTGATAGCCGGGGGCACTCAGGGGGAGCGCCTCGGCGCCAACGATACAGCCATTGGAAAATGCGCCGATTGACTGGGCGCTGCCGCCGATCGGTTGGGTTATTTTCTGCCATGGCGTGGCGGCCAGGCTACCGGCGCTGGCCAACAGCGCAAGCAGTGCGATAACGGTGTTTTTCATGGTTACCAGCGTGGAATTGTCGTCGTCACGTCGCCATTCTGCGCGCGCTGACGCATAAAGTGATCCATCAGAACGATCGCCAGCATCGCCTCAGCGATCGGTACGGCGCGGATGCCGACGCACGGATCGTGACGCCCTTTGGTGATCATCTCCACTTCTTCGCCAAAGCGGTTAATCGTATGACCGGGAACGGTAATACTGGAGGTAGGCTTCAGCGCGATGTTGGC
This sequence comes from Klebsiella sp. 28, assembly GCF_018223905.1. Taxonomy (NCBI): domain Bacteria; kingdom Pseudomonadati; phylum Pseudomonadota; class Gammaproteobacteria; order Enterobacterales; family Enterobacteriaceae; genus Klebsiella; species Klebsiella sp. 28. The sequence continues at coordinate 39,324 of NZ_JAGRQY010000089.1, read as the reverse complement.
AACGATCTGCTGGCCGCTGCTGATGCCGCCAAGAATGCCGCCGGCGTGGTTGCTCTGGAACCCGGCTTTGGTGATCTCATCGCGGTTTTCGCTGCCGCGCAGCTTCACCACCTCGAAGCCGTCGCCAATTTCCACCCCTTTCACGGCGTTGATGCTCATCAGCGCGTGGGCGATATCGGCATCCAGGCGGTCGAAGACCGGCTCACCGAGGCCTGGCGGTACGCCGTCAGCCACTACCGTCACTTTCGCGCCAATGGAGTCGCCCTCTTTTTTCAGGCCGCGCATCAGTTCATCCAGGGCGTCGATTTTATCCGGGTCCGGACAGAAGAAGGGGTTCTGCTCAACCTGATCCCAATCTTTGATGGCCAGCGGAATATCGCCCATCTGCGTCAGGCAGCCGCGAATGACGATGCCGAACTTCGCGGCAAGGTATTTTTTGGCAATCGCCCCGGCCGCTACGCGCATCGCGGTTTCGCGCGCAGAAGAACGACCGCCGCCGCGATAGTCGCGCAGACCATACTTTTGCTCGTAGGTGTAATCGGCGTGGCCCGGACGGAACAGATCTTTGATCGCGCCGTAATCCTGCGAACGCTGATCGGTGTTCTCAATCAGCAGACCGATACTGGTCCCGGTGGTAACGCCTTCGAAGACGCCGGAGAGGATTTTGACCTGATCCGGCTCGCGACGCTGCGTGGTGTAACGCGAGGTACCCGGGCGACGACGATCGAGGTCGTGCTGCAGGTCGGCTTCGGTCAGCGGGATGCCCGGCGGCACGCCGTCAACGATGCAGCCCAGCGCCAGACCGTGCGATTCGCCGAAGGTAGTGACGCGAAAGAGTTGTCCAATTGTATTTCCTGCCATCACGGCTCCAATCTTTTTCGTTATGTTGGCGTGTTGTTTTTTTAGTCTTTATAAATACCGAAGTGCGCACGGGCGTCAATCAGCTGCTGTTTGGTCAGCATAAAGACCCCGTCGCCGCCGTTATCAAACTCAAGCCAGGTAAACGGCACGTCCGGATACTGCTCCATCAGATGTACCATGCTGTTACCGACTTCACAAATCAGAATCCCGTCGTCGCTGAGATAATCCGGCGCGTTGCCGAGGATACGGCGCGTTAGCTTCAGGCCGTCGCTTCCGGAGGCCAGCCCCAGCACCGGCTCATGCTCATACTCTTCCGGCAGATCGGCCATGTCCTCTTCATCGACATACGGCGGATTGGTGACGATCAGATCGTACTGCAGCTTCGGCAGATCGCGGAACAGGTCGGAACGGATCGGCGTAACGTGATGGATCAGGCCGTGGGACTCAACGTTGTGCTCGGCGACGGCCAGCGCGTCCGGGGAGATATCTACCGCATCGACTTCCGCTTCCGGGAAGGCATAGGCGCAGGCGATGGCGATGCAGCCGCTACCGGTGCACATATCAAGGATGTGCTGCGGCTTATGGTTAATCAGTCCGGCAAACTGGTTATTGATCAGTTCGCCAATCGGGGAGCGCGGCACCAGCACCCGCTCATCAACGTAAAACTCATGCCCGCAGAACCATGCTTTGTTGGTCAGATAGGCGACGGGAATACGCTCGTTCACGCGGCGAATCACCCGCTCTACAATGCGGTGTTTCTCGCTGGAGGTCAGGCGCGCAGTGCGCATGTCTTCCGGGATATCCAGCGGCAGATACAGTGAAGGCAGCACCAGCTGTACCGCCTCGTCCCACGGGTTATCAGTCCCGTGACCGTACCAGATATTAGCAGCGCTGAAACGGCTTACCGCCCAGCGCAGCATGTCCTGAATGGTATGCAGCTCATTGACTGCCTCATCAACAAAAATTTTATCCACGACATCCTCCAGGGCACACTCTGCTATAAATTCGGCGGCTAGTGTGCCATGAAGACGGCGATAAATCAGCATTCTTGCGATAAGGGGCGGGGGAAAAAACAGGTTTTCCTTGCCCGAAGGGATATTGAGTCGGGTAAACTAGCGCAAAGTATGAATGAGAGCGGACAATGAAAAAGAAGACATCGCTTAGCGAGGAGGATCAGGCGCTGTTCCGTCAGCTGATGACCGGCACGCGGAAGATCAAACAGGACACTATTGTTCACCGCCCGCAGCGCAAGAAAATTACCGAGGTTGCTCCTAAGCGTTTGCTGCAGGAACAGGTCGATAACAGCCACTATTTTTCCGATGAGTTTCAACCGCTACTGAATACCGAAGGCTCGACGAAATATGTCCGCCCCGACGTCAGCCATTTCGAGCTGAAAAAGCTGCGCCGTGGAGATTATTCGCCGGAGCTGTTCCTCGATCTGCATGGGCTTACCCAGCAGCAGGCCAAACAGGAGCTGGGCGCGCTAATTGCCGCCTGCCGCCGCGAGCATGTGTTTTGCGCCTGCGTGATGCACGGGCACGGGAAACACATCCTCAAACAGCAAACCCCGCTGTGGCTGGCGCAACATCCGCATATTATGGCGTTTCACCAGGCACCAAAAGAGTACGGCGGTGACGCCGCACTGCTGATATTGATTGAGGTCGAGGAGTGGCAACCGCCGGAGCTGCCGTAACGGCGGGCTCCGGGGGGCCGTCAGATGGCGTTGGCCATCTTGAGGTTGCAGGGGCTTTTTTGCCAGAGGAACTCACCTTTGCCGTCGGCATCCAGCGTCACGCAGGCGATAGCCGAGGTGGTGAACATCGGGGGCGTTTCCCCCGGACACAGCTCTGAGACCAGATACCCCACCAGCGGCAGGTGGGAGACAACCAGCGCCGTCGCCACGCCTTCATTCGCCAGCGCCTGCAGATAGGCGCTCACCATTCCCACATCACCGCACGGCGTGAGCTCCGGCATCACGTCGACATGTTTCGGCAGGTTCATGCATTCCCCAACAATATCCAGCGTCTGTTCCGCACGCAGATAGGGACTGACAAGAACGCGCTCAATATCCACTTTTTGACCTTTCAGCCAGGTTGCCATCTGACGAGACTCATCACAACCGCATACGGTTAATGGACGAACCGAGTCACTGGCTGCATCGAGGGCAGCGTCGCCGTGACGCATAATAAAAACTTGCATATTGCACCGCTTTTGTTAACCAGAAGCACCGTAGTTTGGCCTGCGAAGACAATACGCAGGTGACCCGGTGGCCGGGCATTGTGCCTGATCCATTCCACGAATGAAACGCTGTTTTTTACCTCAATGGCGTAAGTATAGTCAATCATTGTTTACAAAACAGCCAATCAACAGCGTCGTCCGCAGCCGGATTTACCTTCTTTGACCACAACTTAGGTCAGCCGTTCATCCGCTGGCCAAAAGGTGGTCCCCTGTTCGGCCATGCGTAATAAAGTGTCACAGGGTGTAAAACGTGGGCCGAACTGGGCGGCCAGGCGCTGCAGGATCGCGGCAACTTCACCCGCGCCGATAGTATCCATATACCGGAACGGGCCGCCAAGAAATGGCGGAAACCCTATACCAAAGACGGCGCCGATATCGCCATCGCGCGCGCTCCGGATAATCTGCTCATCAAAGCAGCGCGCCGCTTCGTTAAGCATCATCATCACACAGCGCTCCGCCACCTGCTGCGCGGAAAGCCGCGACTGCGGGCGGCCGATGCCGAGCAGCGGATAGACTGCCGGGTCGGGCCGTTTTTTGCTTTTACGCCCTTTTGTCTCATAAAGATAGAAACCACGATTATTTTTTCTGCCTTTGCGATCGTCCTTCAAAATCGCGTCAATGATGTTTGCAGGCGGGCTAAAACGTTCTCCAAACGCGCCCTCCAGCACGGGGATAATTTTGGTGCCGGTATCGATACCCACCTCATCCAGCAGTTGAATCGGCCCCACCGGGAAACCGAATTTAACCAACGCGTTATCAATGACTTCAATCGGTTCGCCTTCCACCAGCAGGCGCATCGCTTCATTGATATACGGCGCGAGGATACGGTTCACATAGAACCCCGCTTTATCTGCGACAACAATCGGCGTTTTCCCCTGCCGTTTAGCCAGCTGCACCACGGTGGCGATAGTCTGCGGGTCGGTTCCCTTGTGCGGGATCACCTCAACCAGCGGCATTTTTTCCACCGGACTGAAAAAATGCAGGCCGATTACCTGCCCCGGGCGGCTGGCGTGAGCGGCAATATCGCCGATTGGCAACGATGAGGTATTCGACGCAAAGATGGTCTGCGGCCCGCCGTATTGTTCCACTTCGCTGACCATCCGCTGTTTGAGAGCCAGGTCTTCAAATACCGCCTCGATCACCACATCGCGATGAGCAAAGCCCTGATAGTCGGTAGTGCCGGAGATCAGCGCCATCTGACGATCGCGCTCCACTGGGCGCAGTCGACGCTGACGAACCTGTTTATTCAGCAGATCCCAGCTGTACTTTAAGGCGTGGTTGATGCCACGCGGCTGGATATCTTTAATCCGCACCGGCAGCCCACCCTTACAGGCGGTCACATAGGCGATCCCCCCGCCCATCAGGCCGCCGCCCAGTACTACAACGCTTCTCAGCGGAGCGGGTTCCGCCTCGGCGCCAGGGTCTTTTTTCAGATCGGTACTGGCAAAGAAGATCGATCGCAGCGCCTGCGACTGCGGGGTCATCGCCAGTTCGCCAAACGCGCGGGCCTCTTCAGCGTATCCGCTGCTGCAGCCATGGGCCAGACCATTCTCGACGACCTGCAAGATTCGCTTCACCGCCGGGTAATTTCCCTGCGTTTTGCGCTGCGTTTGTTTACCGACAAACTTGAATAACAGATGGCGCCCCAGGGGCCCTGCCAGTACGCGTTCACGAACAGGCACCTCCCGGCTGGTCGGTCGTCCCTTCAGCGCCAACTCCACCGCCGCCTGCAGTAAAATCGCCTGCGGCACCACCTCGTCCACCAGACCGGCCTTCAGCGCCTGCCGCGGCCGCAGCTGCTTGCCGGTGAGCATCATATCCAGCGCGGTGCTGACCCCGATCAGCCGCGGTAAACGCTGCGTCCCCCCGGACCCCGGCAGCAGGCCAAGCTGTACCTCCGGCAAGCCGAGTCGGGTTTTTTCGTCATCGCTACAGATACGGCCATGACAGGCCAGCGCCAGCTCCAGACCGCCGCCAAGGCAGGCGCCGTGGATAGCGGCAATCACCGGGATCGACAGGCCATGGATCTCAGCCATAATCTGCTGTCCCTGGCGCGCCAGCGCTTCCGCCTCCTGCGCGCTGCGGCAGCGGGCAATCATGTTGATATCAGCGCCGGCGATAAAGTTATCCGCTTTGGCGGAGATAAATACTACGCCGCGCACTGACTTATCGTCACGTAACTGGCGTATCAATCCCCGTACCTGACTGCCAAATTCGGCTTTCAGGGTATTCATTTTTTCACCCGGGGCATCAATGGTGATCACCGCGATTTTGTCCGCACGGACCTCAAGCTTAAAAGCGGAAACAGTATCCATTATTCAGCCTCCACGATCATCGCCGCACCCAGACCACCAGCCGCGCAGGCCGTCACCAAACCAAATCCCCCGCCCCGTCGCCGCAGCTCATGCAGCGTCTGAGTGATCATCCGCGCGCCGGTGGCGGCGAAGGGGTGACCGTAGGCGATAGAGCCGCCGAGGACGTTAAACTTGCTTTCATCTACCTCACCGGTGGCCTGCGAGCGGCCCAGCACCTCGCGGGCAAAGCGGTCGCTTGCCAGACACTGGAGATTGGCCAGCGTCTGCGCGGCGAAAGCTTCGTGCATATCGATAAGCGTGAGATCCGCCAGCGTCAGGCCAGCGCGCTCCAGCGCCAGCGGCGTGGACCACGCGGGCCCCAGCAGCATATCCTGCCAGACGTCGATGGCGGTAAAGGCGTAGCTGCGCAGATAGCCCAGCGGCCTCAGCCCCAGCTCTTTAGCCCGCGACTCGGTCATCAGGATCACCGCTGCCGCGCCGTCCGTCAGCGGCGTACTGTTGGCGGCGGTGACGGTGCCATGTTTGCGGTCAAAGGCCGGGCGTAACTTCTGATAATCTGCGAGCGTTGAATTTTTACGAATATTGTTGTCCTGCTCGAGCGGTTCGCGGAAAGGGGGAGCATAGGCGGTCATCACCTCTGCGGACAGTTTACCCTCTTCCCAGGCTTTCGCTGCCAGCTGGTGCGAACGATGCGCCAGGGCATCCTGTTGCTCGCGGGAGATCCCCCAGCTTTTCGCCATCTGCTCGGCGGTATCGCCCATCCGCAATCCGGTTGAATATTCAGCCACCGCCGGGGGGACCGGCAGCAGGTCGCGTGGCCGCAGACGGGAAAACAGCTTCAGCTTTTGGCTCAGCGTGCGTGCCTTATTGGCATCCACTAGCGTGCGGGCCAGCGTTTTACTGACCCCAATGGGCAGGACAGAGGAGGAGTCGGCGCCGCCGGCAATACCGGCGCGGATGGTGCCGGCCATCAGGCTTTCAGCGACGTTCGCCACGGCCTGGAAACTGGTGGCGCAGGCGCGGCTGACGCTATAGGCGTCGGTATGTACGCTCATGCCGGTACCCAGCACAATTTCCCGGGCGATGTTCGGCGCTTCCGGCATCTGCACCACCTGGCCAAAGACCAGTTGCTCGATGACTTCGGCAGGAATGTCGCTGCGCGCCAGCATCTCGCCAACCACCATTTTTCCTAAATCAATGGCCGGAACGCCATGAAAAGCCGTAGCCTGACGAGCAAATGGCGTGCGTAGCCCCGTGACAATGGCAATGCGATCGCCCTGACGGGTGATAAGCGGTAATGCCTGACTCATAACACTCCCCTGTTAACCAAGACAACCAAGTGGTCTGACCTGATAACATTCTTAACTAATTTTTTACATTAAGCCAATCGGAGAAGCGCAAAATTGCGAGCCAAAACACAGTGAAAAGAAAAGGAAACGCCCCTTATCAGGGGCGTCGAGGGGGAAGGATTAACGTAAGCCCAGCTGGAAGATCAGGGATTCTGCTTCGCAGCTGAAAACAAAATCGATATCCAGCTGCACACCGCCGTCAACGTCAGTGAAGGTTGGGTTAATTTGGCACGGCTCAGATTCGACATTGCGGGCTTTTTCGCTTAACGCGGCGAGCGTTTGCTCGGCTTCAGCGCGGTTGGCGAATACGCGGCTGTAGGAGGCGGTGCAGTCGGTGTTGTCAACAATCGTGCCAACATCCATACAGCAGCAAACCGGGGTTTCATCAGCGCTACATTTACTCATCGTAGATTTCCTCTGGAGATGCACCTTCGGTGCCAGAAAAATGATGTGCCTATTTTACGCCCTGTCCCCGGTGAGCCTCCAGCCGAGAATCGCTCTGCCGGCGTTAAGTGACAGAAATCACACTTAAAAATGATCTAAAACAAAAATCCCCTTCTGTCCCCCTTGCTCTCTCCGAGATTTTTGCCAGCTGGATCGCGTTTCTGTTATCACAATTGAAAAACTTCATAAACATACTTGCAACAAATCATCTGGTCAGACCTATACTCAGCGCACTGGTCTGATTTCTTGGTTGTACCGCAGACCCTACACTCCCGCGCTTCTGTTACGGCATGTAACATAGTTTAAAAAAAAATAACTCAATGAGGTTATGGGCATGAGCCAGAAAACCCGCTTTACCCAATCTGCCCTTGCAGTGGCTGTCGCACTTGTTTCCACCCAGGCCTGGTCAGCAGGCTTCCAGCTCAACGAATTCTCTGCATCGGGGCTGGGTCGTGCCTATTCCGGTGAAGGGGCGATCGCTGACGATGCTGGTAATGCCAGTCGTAACCCGGCATTAATTATGATGTTTGACCGCCCGACCATGTCGGCGGGCGCCGTGTTTGTCGACCCGGGCGTTAATGTTTCGGGCACCTCTCCCACCGGCAAGAGCCTGAAAGCAGACAATATCGCCCCGACGGCGTGGGTGCCCAACTTCCACTTTGTCGCGCCGATTAACGACCAATTTGGTTGGGGGGCGTCTATCACCTCTAACTATGGTCTGGCAACAGAGTATAACGATGATTATGCGGCCGGCAGCATGGGCGGTAAAACCGACCTGACCACCGCGAACTTCAACCTGAGCGGCGCCTACCGTCTCGACAGCAACTGGAGCTTCGGCTTAGGCTTTGACGCGGTCTACGCCAAGGCGAAGATCGAGCGCTATGCAGGCGATCTGGGGCAGATTGTCGCAGGCTCTGGCGCGCTGCCGCCGGCGCTGGCGGGCCAGGTAGCGAAGATCCCGGCCGACACGCAGATCGCCCATCTTAATGGCAACGCGTGGGGCTTCGGCTGGAACGCCGGGATCCTCTATGAGCTGGATAAGAATAACCGCTACGGTTTAACCTACCGTTCTGAGGTCAAGATCGACTTCGACGGTAACTACCGCAGCAGCCTGCCGGCGGCCTATAACCAGATCCTCGGCAACTTCGGCCTGCCGGCGGGCACCAGCGGCCAGACGACCAATGGTTCGCTAACCCTTAACCTGCCGGAAATGTGGGAGCTGTCCGGCTATAACCGCGTGGCGCCGCAGTGGGCGGTCCACTATAGCCTGACCTACACCAGCTGGAGTCAGTTCCAGGAGCTGAAAGCCACCGGCAGCAACGGCCAGACGCTGTTCTATAAAGAGGAAGGCTTCAAGGACGCCTATCGTCTTGCGCTGGGGACCACCTATTATTATGACGATAACTGGACCTTCCGTACCGGTATCGCCTTCGATGACAGCCCGGTGCCGGCTAATAACCGCTCTATCTCTATTCCGGACCAGGATCGCCTGTGGCTGAGCGCGGGTACCACCTACGCGTTCAATAAAGATGCCTCGGTTGACGTCGGCGTTTCATACATGCACGGGCAGCATGTTGAAATTAAGGAAGGTCCGTATACCTTCCGTTCCGAAGGAACCGCCTGGCTGTACGGCGCTAACTTCAACTACCGCTTCTGATAAGCAGCGCGCCACAAAAAAGGGTGAACATTATGTTCACCCTTTTTTTATCATTCGCCGATCACTGTGAATCAATATCCTTCAGCTCATCCTGAATAGCCTGAGCATTCGGGTTGTCCGCCGGGGTCAGCTTACCGCCGTTGGCGATAAAGTCATGACGCTGGAAGTAGGCTTCACGCATCAGAATGTAAGGGTCGGAAGACTGGCGCAGCAGGCCGTCGGAATCCAGCAGCTGAGCACGTGTCTCAATCCCTTCCACCGCCCATTTACCGATCGACATCGGCCAGGTCAGCCAGGAGAGCACCGGATACAAGCCATCGGCCATATCGCCGCCTTCGTCGCGCAGGGTAAAGCTTCCATAGAACGGCAACTGAACATACGGGCCATAGCCAACGCCATAATGCCCAAGCGTACTGCCGAAACGATGTGGCTCAACCCGCTGTAGCTGCGGATTCGCCATCCCGGCCACATCGATAAGCCCACCCATACCGAGAATGGTGTTCAGGAAGAAGCGGGTAAAATGCACCATACCTTTATAGGGGTCGCCCTGCAGGAAGTAGTTCACCATCACTGCCGGCTCTTCCAGGTTACTGGTAAAATTGCTTAACCCGTTGCGCGCCGGCTGTGGGACGTAGTCGCGCCATGCCACCGCGACGGGGCGAAGCACGTAAGGATCAACCACGTTAAAGTTGAAGTTAAACATCGTGCGGTTAAACCCTTCTAACGGGTCTGAGCGCCCCTGCGGCCGATCGCCAGAGCTGGAACTGGCACATCCCACCAGCAATGTGGCGCCAAGCGCAAGCGCCGACAGGCGATAATTCATAGATGTCTCCCTGGTTTTTATGGCTATCGCGAGTTGCCATCCATGACGGAAAGACAACGCTTCCGCCCGTAAAGATGTGAGCGATTGTAACAGCACGTTGAACGATGTCTATATCACCCAAGTTGTTGATTTGATCTTAGCCTGGGAATAACGAAATCGCGGGGCTCCTATTCTACCGGAGCGACAAAAATCTGACGTTACCATTTTTGCGATTTCAGAGTATGCCCAGCCAGACGGCAGGGAAAGCCGCTACGCTATAACTATACAGATTGATAGCGAGGGCCACGAAATGGATGAACTAGACAATAACAAATTAAAGGCAGAGGATGACGAAAGAGAAGTGGAAAGTGAGGAAAATCAGCGTGGTGAAGAGATCGAAGTAAATGAAGATCGCCTTCCCTCGCGGGCGATGGCGATCCATGAACATATTCGCCAGGAAGGGGAAAAAGAGATGGAGCGCGATGCGCTGGCCCTGCTATGGTCAGCGATTGCGGCCGGCCTGTCGATGGGGGCCTCCCTGCTGGCGAAGGGAATTTTTCACGTCAAACTGGAGGGGATCCCGGGCGGTTTTTTGCTGGAAAACCTCGGCTACACCTTCGGCTTTATTATCGTAATTATGGCCCGCCAGCAGCTGTTCACTGAAAATACGGTCACCGCCGTTCTGCCAGTGATGCATAATCCCACCCTCGGTAACGTCGGTTTGCTGATGCGGCTATGGTCGGTGGTGCTGGCGGGCAATCTCATCGGTACCGCGGTGGCCGCATGGGCCTTCAATTATATGCCTATTTTTGATGAGCCAACCCGTCAGGCCTTTGTCAGCATCGCCGAAGACGTAATGAAAAACAGTCCGACAGAGATGTTCGCCAATGCGATTATTTCCGGCTGGCTGGTCGCCACCATGGTCTGGATGTTTCCTGTCGCCGGCGCCGCCAAAATCGTGGTGATTATTCTCATGACCTGGCTTATCGCCCTGGCGGATACCACCCATATTGTAGTGGGCTCGGTCGAGATCCTTTATCTGGTGTTTAATGGAAATCTGCCCTGGAGCGACTTTATCTGGCCGTTCGCCCTGCCGACCCTGGCGGGAAATATCTGTGGCGGGACCTTCATCTTCGCACTGCTGAGCCATGCGCAGATCCGTAACGATATGAGCAGCAAGCGAAAAGCGGAAGCCCGCGCCCAGGCGGCGGAGAAAGGGAAAAAGGCCGACCGGGCATAAAAAAAGCGCCCTGAGTGGCGAGGGTTTAAGCAGTCAGACGGTATGGCTCTTACTCAGGCGGGCAAAAAACGCTATACTCGTGCCGCCTTGTCCCCTTAGTTAAATGGATATAACGAGCCCCTCCTAAGGGCTAGTTGCAGGTTCGATTCCTGCAGGGGACACCATGCGCAGCCGCAATAATCTTCTCTCGGCAGCCATTGCAGACAATATAAATCTCCAATCTCCCTTTTGTATCGCCTTCTTAGCCACTTTATCAGGCCGGTCATGCAGTTTTTCCATGACTTTTATTTTGCTCCCCCGCCAGGTAGCGAGGGGAAATGATTTCATCACTAATACCGGCTCAGTCAAAGGTGCTTCTACACCCGTTGTGGCTACCCGGCCTACCATTTTATGCAGCTTCGCTTTCTGCATATTCCAAACTCTGCAGATATTGCAACGCGACCGGGTCGGCAATATATTCAACCTGACCATGATGGCGCTCGACCTCATCAATAATCCGACGAAGCTCAACCCGAAAAAACTCCTTGCGCAGATTAATTTTATTAATGCGATAATTTTCCAGGTGATCATGCAGCGTTTTTTCCAGTGCGGGGGCATCGTCGCAGGAAATCATAGCATGGACGTCAAAATCAAAAGGTACCGCCGCCCCACTTAGTTCTTTTACTCGTTCCATAGGCTCCAGCCGTCGGGTCATACCAATTTTGAAGACATTTTCACCGAAGGAGCCGATATTCGAAATGATATACACATATCCTTGCCTGGTGAGCTGGGCCATGGATTTGGCGCGTTCATACTGCTGATGTACGTCTTGGATTTTCTGCTCCAGCTCCAGACGCTGTCTTTCCAGCTCTTCCCGGTGTGTGCCTTCAGCGGCGAGAAGAGCTTCCTCCAGTAAACGCTGCTGCTCAGCAAGGCGTTGCTCCTCTTCTTCCGCTTCGCGCTGCTGCTGTTCCAGTTCATCCTGACGCTGTTTTTCTTCCCTAATCTGACGCTTAAGCTCAGCCTGATACTCTTTTTCTTCCTGCGCTTTTTCCAGCAGGGCGACCTTATCCAGAAACTGCTGCTTTACAGCTTCCCAGTCGGCGTTATCTTCAAGTTCCAGAAAGGTGATTTTCTCGCTAATGGCCGCGTAAGCGTCTCTCTCCTTCCTGAGCTGGTCGTATTTGCTTTGCCAGTTATTTACCGTGGTGCCGGAAAGTAGTGTTTTGACTTTGAATTTATACGCAGAATCCACAATACGCTGCAGTGCACGGGAGGCTTTATTTCTGGCATTGTGAAATTCTGTCCACTGAACGGCAAGCTGTTGCTTTTCCTGATACAGCTTGCAAGCCACTTCGCTACTGACGGTTTCGTCAAAGGCTTGCTCCTTTTTTGCCAGGTCAGTGGCTTTTTTTCTAAAGCCGCGATAAATGAAAACCCGGATTATCAGCGCAACAGCTATCAGCAAACCAAAGAACAGACCGATGACTCCGGCCGGATTCGATACGGATTCAATGAATCGCTCATTAAGATTGATTAACGCCTTTACCGCAACATAAATCCCCCAGGCCATCGCTCCTATAATGATCAAAATGAGAATTGCAACATTATCATCTTTATTTCTTCGTGCCATATTTACTTCCTTTTCTATTTTAATCTTGATGATTTACCCGAAATAACAGAAAAAATGATGTTCCGTTCCCTGTTAATACTGATTCCCGGAACAAATTGGTAAATGGGTGAAGCCAGGCTTACTGGCCATATAAAGAGGCGCACACGTGGGCTGTCGGGGTGGTGTTTTAACCAGCTCATCGTTTTCATAAACGCGTTGTGGCTCTTGCTTTTTCGCTGTTGTCGTCTTTTTGGTTTGCGTTTTACGGGTAGGGATGGAAGGTTTAACCCGCTCGCGAGTTACGGAATCACCATATCCAGAGCAAAATCGCTTTGATTGACTTAGGCTTCCGTCATTACAGACAAACCGGCCATCGGATGTACAATGCGCTATCCCACCTTTTGAACCGGAGCAGGGCTTTCTTCCGCGAGCAGCGTCAGCCTGAGTGGTCAACAATATGCCTGAAAGCAAGAGAAGAATTAATTTTTTCATTTCCATATCCGTGTTGTATGTTGTTATTTAGGGTTCTGTTACCTGTCAGGTATTAACTGTTTCGCCAGAGAATACGCAATGATTAACTGGCAGATAAATTATCACTCCTTACGTTTTCAGCTTATTGATGACCGGCGTACGCAGGACATTACGAGTATGGTTATTCCAGTTAACAGGGTCAGGATGTCCATTACGCCGGAGAGTCGTGCAGCGCATACGCGATGTACGGCAGGTCAATATTACTATTGCTGTACGCTATCGCCACCTCGGTTCCATCAATCAGCGGCGTATGCCAGCCGAGTGTTTCACCGGCATACGGCTTCGCCATCCGCAGCCACAGGTAGCCGTAACCCGGCTCCGTCCCCTCCCGGTCGAAGTCCAGCTTCACCCGGTAGCGCCCCTGCCCGTCCAGGTGTGCGTAGGTATCATTTTTTTCGCGACTTTCGATCCGGGCCGGAAGCGTACCCGGGATGACCGGGCGAGGGATCTCTACCGGACGGAAGCAGTAACGTTCGGTATAAGGCTGGCCCCAGACTGACACATGCAGACGGGAATCACGGGCCCCCCGGTAGGTCACCAGGGTGAGGACGACGCCTTCTTTCAGGGCTGCAATGACATCGCCCTGCGGCTCCAGCACCTGTCCGGGTGTGAGATGAGCAGCGTTGCTGAACAGATGAATACGGGCTGATTTATTCAGCTCCCGCTCGTGATGGATGTGCGCATAGAACGCCCCGGATTCCGTTTCCGGCTCCGGGCTGGCGTCATCACCTGCGTCACGATACGGTGCCGCGTAACGGTAATGCTCCCCGCTGGTGACCGCATCGTTACGCACGCTGACCGTCGCATCCATCGGCGTGGAGGCTGTCCGGTAGTTGTAATCCCGCGTGGTGACAGTGCCGGTGGCGATGTTGTGCCAGGTCCGCACATCCCAGACCGACTCTGCCGCGCCGTCAAACAGACCCGATGGTTCGCTGTAGGGCAGACGCACATCAAACCGGTAGTTCAGCTGGCTGTCGGCAAAAATGTACGTATCCAGCTCACGGGTGTCATCCATCTCCGTACGCCAGTAAATCCCCACCTCAGACAGAATGCGCCGGATAAACTGCAAATCCGTTTCCCGCCACTGGGTGATAATTTCACGCGGCGGGTAGGTGCGCTCCAGCCGGAAGTCAAAATCAGGTCCTTGCAGGCCATGTTTGCGCAGCACCTGCTCCACCACCTCCGGCACGGACTGGTTCTGATATACCGCGCACTGCCGGGTGTATCCCAGCAGCGCCAGGCGGGAACTGAGCGTGAGCCGGTAGTGAGACTGGTCCTGAGAGGTGGACAGCCATTCCAGGCGGGTCACCATGCCGTGAACACTTTTGCCGCTCCGCATCCGGAAAGAGGCATATTTCATCAGCACCTGTTCCGGGAGAATGTTCGCCTGCAGGGAGGTAAACTCAATGTCCCACCGGAAGGGCTCGCTCAGGGCTTCCCTGCCACGAAAGCGCAGAATATCCGGCTTCACTGAACTGTCATTGATATCCAGAAAATATCGGGTCTGTCCGTCAAAAAGCGCCAGCCAGCTATCCATCACATCACTCCTTCACCGGCACAAGGCCAAGCCAGCCATCACCCAGTTCAATTGTGCGGGGGTTGTCCGGGTCGAGGTCGTCACGGGTCAGTACCAGACGCCAGCGGTTGTCCTTCTGATCCGGCCGGTTAAACAGCCCCACCACCGCCACGAACTGAGCGTCTTCATCCATGGGCATATTGAGCGTCACGCTGCCATTGGGCATCACCAGCAGCTCTTTTGATGCCAGTACGTCGTCTTTAAGTACCGTATCGGCCTTGCGCAGCAGTGTCTGGTAATCGGCGGCATCAACCGCTTTACGATCCCGGAGTTGATAAACCCGCACCATTGTCGCCAGCGGCGTCTGTGCGCCATCGGCGTTAATGGCCGTGCGCGGGGTAAAATCCAGATGCAGCGTTTTAATTTTTTTGTAGAAGATGGATTTCGTGATGCTGACCGTACCGTCCGTGACGGTCTGCGTCAGGCCGCAGCCTGCGAGTAGACCGCAGGCAATAAGCGTCAGCGCCCTCCGGCGGGTTACTGTTGCCATTCAAAAGTTCCTTTATTGAGAGGGAATACGTGATTAGTCGAAGCGGTAATGCCCGTCTTCAGCAGGAGGTAAAACAGAGCATTGCAACCCTTCATAGCAGCCCAGGCTGACGGTCAGACTCTCCCTGTTATTGCTGAGTTTTCCTGCTTTCAGCCCCAGCAAACCGGTTCGGCCCAGCTGAATACGCCTGCCTTTGCCAACGCGAGGCTCAGGCAATAACCGCACGGGTACCGTGAGGCGCAGTCGGGCGTCACTGCGGTAGCCAAGATAGACGCGCAGCAGGACCAGCAAATCGGTATGGAGGACAGCACCGGGTAACCAGCCTTCCGCTTCGCCCGGATCTTCCGTTTCCAGCGTCACCAGTACCCGACTGCATGCTTCCCTGGCCGTTTTACCCAGCGTGGCCCGCTGCGAAAGACGGATGCGGTTTTTGGCCCCCAGCCCACTGCGGTTATCAATATGGACCTTAACCGGATCGGGTTCGGTGATAATTGCCCGGGTATTCGGTGCCAACAGGCTCACCAGGGCCCGGATACCTTCGGCATTACGGGTGGGTAATCGCATGGTGCCCAGCAGGGCCAGAAAACGGGAAACCGGCGTTGCCACCCGTTCCGCTGTGCCTGGTATACCGAGTCCCACCAGTCCCAGCAGACACTGTGATGTGGCATCACGGCCACCGGCCTCGAAGGTCGCCGGATACGCGTATTTTCGCCAGATCCGGTAATACTGAGTGGTGATCCGGTGGCTGAAAATGTCCAGGAATGAGGTAACCGCCTCGTGTCCTTCGCGGCGCTGCGCAATATCGTCCAGCCAGGACGTCGGCAGAGGCGAGTCCACGCCATACACCCCTAGAAATGTCGTGCGAACCGTTGGGGGTAATGTCGGATGGTCTTCGTCAGTCTCCACTGCTTTCAGGGTACTGACCGGGAAACCCATACCAGGCCAGGGTCTGAATCGTACCGGATCATCGCCCGGATGGCTGGTGGTGCCCAGTTTCGGCGCGTCCGGATTTTCCTGTTCCAGCAACTGGCAGAAACGATAAAAATTGGCCCGCCAGATATCTTTGTTAAGGGCCAGCGTCAGCCCGGTACGTGCTGGCTGTGATTCTCGCGCCATCTCAGTCGTTTCCCTGTCGGTTGCAGTACCAGCGTGAGCTGGTTAAAGAGGTGAATATCGGCATAGAGCGCGAAGAACCGATGCAGCATCTCCCCAAAGAGGTTTACATCACCCTCGCCTGCAAAATTGTCCATATTCAGCGTGACCTCAATGTCCACGCCCCGGAGCATAAAACCCTTCTCAAAACGGCGGAGCAGGGTGTGCTTCACAGCGACGATTGCTTCAAGCCGACGGCGGTTCATTTCATCGTCGGTCCAGTCATACAGCGCCAGCGTGCCCCGCAGTACCTCCGGATTGTCCATCATGCTCAGAAAGTTTGAACCAAGGTGGCTCATCACCCGCCAGTGAAAACGATCGTTTGCCGGGGGATATAGTGGCATCGTCGGTGCTGTGACGTTCAGTACTCTGACGGGCACCTTGCCGGTTTTGACCACCCTGTCCAGCAGGGTACTTTCCAGTGCCTTACGCGGAAGCTGACCGTTGGTCCCGGTTATTCGCATCGAGAGAGACTCCGGTTTATCGGACAACTGCTCCAGTTCGAACGAGCGTCCCCCGAGAATTAACCAGGTGTCATACAGGCCAGAGGGACCGCGTTTCACGCGGGTATGGAAATAACGCTCAGGGGCATCGTGGCGCATCATACCGCCCCGGTGGCGGAAGCTGGTGAATGGCACATAGGGGTGTTTGCCATTCTTCACCGCGCCATGGATGTTATCGACGCTATAAATCTCGGTGTGTCCATCCTGAAGACGCAGCGGCCTGAGCAGGTATTCGTTTTCCAGCGGGTTAAGCGTCAGCGGGTCGGCTTCCAGGGTAAAGAGATTGATGACCGGCGCACAGTGCAGCCGGAAGTTTTCTGTCTCAAAAGGCAGATCGGATGACCATGCTTCACTGAGCACAATGTCGATTTCAAACCAGGTGCTGGCCGCAGTGAGCCCGATGGTGTCGAGACCGCGCAGCTCAACAAACATAAACTTCGGACGGAAGCTGAAATACTCCAGCAGCAGCTGGTAACCACTGAAGGCGGTATCGGCTTTCTTCCACAGGCCGTCATTGTCGTCAAAGCCCATGGGTTTGCACCAGCCATCAAACTGATGACGTTCAGTATGCGTCCCGGCATGACGCGCATATATGGCATGTACACGCCGGGTCATTGCCAGATGCAGCGCTGAACTGACAGGACTCTCTGCGTTAAGGAATATGGCGACCTTGTCGATCCCGGCTTTACGCCAGTCCACTTTTTCAGGGCATTCGAAGCGCAGGCGGATAGCAGAGCGGCCATCGGTTTCCGTGTGCAGGCTGGCGTCCGCAAGGTGCAGCGGTTGTAGCGGCACATCGCGGGTCGTCCGGTACTGACAGGCGGTTTTATGCGGCCCGACAGGACGTGACAGAACGGAAAAGCCTTCAGCCAGCATTTCGGCCTGACGCAGACTACGCCAGTCAGGCGAGAACTCGACGATGGCCAGCGACGGGATAGTCCGCATATAGTGCGGCCACAGCAGACTCACCAGCCCTTCGGTCAGTTCCGGCAGATCATCATCCAGCTTTTCACGCAAACGGCCCATCAGGAAGGCAAAGCCTTCGAACAGGCGTTCCACATAAGGATCGCGGGCGCCGGGTTTATCCAGATTAAGCATCGCTGCACGATCCGGATGAGCCCGGGCAAACTCTTTACCGGCTTCACGCAGGTAGCGCATCTCTGCTTCGTAATAGCGCAGGGTTAAATCATCCATGAACGGCATTCCTGGAAATTATTAAAGAGAACATTAGCCACAGAGCACCATGGCACGGGCCGGGTCAATGGCAATAAGTCCGGCAAGTAAGGACTCCATCTCAGGCATCAAACGGGCTTTATCAGATTCGCTGCGACCAGCTTTCATACGTAACAGGTTCAGTCGACGGGCCTGGACTTCAAACAACAGATCGGGTTCCCAGTCTCCCAGCGTCAGCTGTGGCGCACAGGTAGTTAGTTCGCCAAGCAGATGAAGCGCCATATCGTTTCGTCCATATTGCTCTGCCACCCGGGCCATTAGCAGGCGTATCAGCCAGCGATGGCGTGGTGTGTCTATCCCCGGTCGGGACTGGAGCCAGGTAAGCGCCGCTTCGGGACCATCCGTGTCGCCCTTTTCCATGGCTTCCGACTCAAGGAGCAGCACATCATCAGCCTGACCATTAACGACGGTAGCGAGTTCATTGTCGTATATCAGGCCTTCTTCATTCACTTTTTCCGCAATCCAGGCGGTGGTGACTTCGTCAGCAAAGGGGGTACCGTCATTCCATGCCAGCCCTTCAAGGCCCGGGAGGCGTTTAAGCAGCAGCCGCAGATCGAACAGGACGGAGTCTGTCCAGGTATCCCAGGGCTGACCGGCATGGCTGAGCCCCTGCCAGAGATACCACTGAAGATCGAGCCAGAAATGGTTGACCCCTTCGCAATACATCTGGCTGGCCTGCTCAACCAGTTCGGTCCAGTTTTTCTGAATATAGAGCCGCTTAAGTTGAGCGCGATACTCGGGTTTCGGCGGTACCAGGCGGGTGCGGCCGCTACTGTCGAGAGGGGGGATCTGATCGACTGTATCCCACCGCACGGTCTTAATCAGCCGGTGAGAAGCCAGCCAACCCTGAGATTGTTCGCTCAGCCAGCGGGAAAGTAACTTTGCCTTGTCGAGTAAATCGCGGCCAGATTTCACGGCTGACAGTTGCGGTGAATCCGAATGGGCTGGTTCATGCCCCTGCTCCTGAGCACTGCTGTTCTGGGGGACCAGCACTTCCATGCCACCCGAACGTGCCAGGCGGTTTTCAAGAGCGGTACAAAGGCCTGCAAAAGACGGTTTCTCGGCTTCCGGCCAGTCTGCCACTGTGGATGCAAGCAGGCTTATAGCGCCAGCCGTCAGACCGGCATCATTACTGTCCACCTCGGGCCATAACAGCAGTGCATCAATCACTTTTGCACTGTTCAACCACTCCAGCGCAGCTTTCCGGGCGGCGGGGCGCCGGGGATGACAGGCCTGCCCGTAGCGGGTCAGCATCGCGACAAGAAGCAGTAAGCCCTCGGACAACCCTTTTTCACCGTCGCGGCTGAGTCGGGCCTGCACGTACCAGGTCACGACACGAATGTCTTTGGCGCATTCGCAAAGACACTTTTGGGCCAGTTGGCACAACAACGCTGAATCGGTACCTGAAAGCTTATTGATCTCTTCACGCATCAGCTGAAAATTATCATCGTATGCGGGATCGTCCCCGGTTTCAGGCCCGGAGGTGAACGGATGCAGCCAGTTATCCCAGAGCGACAGGGCATCATTTGCCCGGGAGGTGAGGCGCTGCCTTTCTTCCTGGCTGGTGGCGCAGGCGGTTAACAGATCTTCCGGTGAACTCATTCTTTTTCCCGTTTGTTAGTCTCTTTCATAAACCTCATGGTCGCTTCCAGAGAATCGTCGTCCTTACCATTGACGATTTGCGGTGGCTTCCATTTCAGCAGCATACTTTTCTCCTCCCCCTGAGTAGGTTTGCCCTTCCAGTCGCTTTGCCAGTGGGCTTTTCTGACATGGGGGCGCAGGCGCCGATGGGGTGTGGAGGGACTGCCCCCTGATGTACTGGCTTCCGGCGCTCGCGGTACCTGCCTGAGCGCGGAACCGGCCCGGGCGCCGACAAAAATCTGCACAGGCTTGTCAGGGTGGATGAGGCGTTGATGCTTTCCGACACGTCTGGGTTCGGGTCTCACAGGTTTCCCTGCTTGCCCCATTCACTGTTCTCAGAGCAGGGCCAGAACAGCACCGGCAGGACCGCGTTCCAGAATCCATGGATCCCCTCCTCCTGCTGACTGATGGCCGTGGAGACAGAAGCGGCAAGGGTGAACAATGCGCCCATCGTTACTGGATCGCTTCTGCGCCAGCGGCAACATTAAAAATAGCGTTGGGCAGCGTGAACCCCTGCAACTTCAGTAATTCAAGAGGACCACTGCCGAGTTCGCTACGCATCACAAACTTCAGAGGATTGCCATCCGGGGTGATCCATACCAGTTGCGTCCGGCTGGCATCAAGAGGAGTGAGCAGGGCTTTGTCCAGCAGGCGAATGAAGCCCCAGTTACCCTGGTGACTGGCGTAGAGTTGCATACCACTGTTTACACTACGCCAGCTCAACGATACGCCTGGATAGTAGCTATTCCCCGGCCAGGTGAAGCTTTGCCAGCTTTCCATCTGATTGAAGTAGTCCAGGTTCTGCTCATCGAGGGTCAATTGCACTCTGGCAACATCCTTTGAAGGACGCGCCATCAGTTCGAAGTGAATACCTGCATCGCCCTGAGAGAACACGATATCAGACAGCTCTGCCAGCTGATTAATCGCCCGGAGGAAATCCGGACTGACAACCATCCCCTGACTTGCGGAAGGATCAACGACCCAGCGATTTCCCTCCTGGTGGAGGATCCCGCCAAGATTAGTTTTCAGGAAGTTAGTAATTCGACCCGAGTCGCTACGCAGGAACTGAGCCAGTAACGGCAGGGAGGCATCGCTGCCGGTGGCCTTAAACGGATACCGCCCCGCAAAGGCCTTATTCCACTGTTCGACAATGGTCGATTGCCAGCGGCTATTGAGACTACCCGCTGCCGGGGCAAGGACCTGCCGCCAGGCCAGATCCAGCGGTTGCACAAACAACGACTGACCAAATCCGTTCCACTCCTGCCCCAGGCTTGCCGCAACCAGACTGCCGTAATCGCGGGTGTCCGTCAGGTCGATGGCTTTACCCTGGAATACGGTCTGTGCCAGCATCTGCGACATCGCTTGCGGATCCGGGGCGCTGGTGACCTGCTGAAGCTTCAGCCGCACCTGGGTAACGCGGGCCAGCCAGGACTGGAAACTGAGGTTACCGTTGCTACCCGTGCCCTCTTTACCTTCCATAAATCCCGTCAGTGGTCCAAAAACGTCCTCCAATGGACCTTTCGGCCCCTGCGCCTGCTCAATGAACTGTCGGGTATATTTTTTCCGACCAACCAGTTTTTTCGCTGAATCCACTATCGAATCAGCCAGTGCCTCACCCTTCTCTCCTGTTTTTCCCTGCCAGGCCAGCGTATTCATTAAGGCCACAAGCGGAGACTGACGGACATCGCCGATCAGACTGAGCTGGGCAATTGCTTCAGAAAGAGACGTGGCTTCTTGCCACTGAATGCTGTTGACCATGTTCAGCCAGGCATTACCAAAATCGGTAAAATACCGTTCTGTCAGGCGGGCCTTCAACGCCTCCGGGGAGATATCACTTCCTGCCTGGTGCGTTTTATCCGTCAGGACCCAGTCGATTTCATCACGTCGTGTCTTAACGACCTCGTTAATTGCATCCTGTACCTGCTCTTCCCAGGCCTGGCGCGTAAACATTCCTGGGACGATTTCGTCAGTGCTGAATACCGTTGAAGCATCGGTATCACCGGTCATATCAGCAAGTGTTAAATCAGGCCAGTTACTGGCCACGCGCTTAAGCATGTCCTGGTACAGTCCGGCCTCAGCGTTCCGCTGGCCAATCTGCTTGAGCAGGATCTGACGGACCGTACTGATTAATTCAGCGTCAGGCTTAATTTTCCATTCCGGATGTGTCGGGAGGTTCTGCGCATAAAAACCCAGTAATTTAGGGGCAATTTCCTGCCATGTCCCATCCGCCACATTCTGGCGTTTCGGCCAGGTTATTAGTACATTTTTCGCCAACCATCCTTCATCGGCTTTGTCCGGTCTGGTCATCATCAGGTAAGCTTTCAGGACATCGTAGGTCCGTTGCGTTCCCTGCATCCGGGCGTCACTGGCCGGAGGAAGTTGCACAAAGGCATTCAGTTGTTGTTTCAGATGATCTGCTGTGGCATCCCTCATCAGCTGTGCGTTGTTTTTCGCATACAGGGGCCAGAGTGCGGCCAGCGTGTCACTGTCCTGATTAAGACCAAATCGGGTGTACCACGGAGCGCCGGTAGCCTCATGATGTTGTAGACGGGCAATGGCTTGCTGGAGTACGAGCTGGCTGCGCAGGCGTTCAGCCAGTGGTTTTGCAGTATCCGCTGCCTGCCTGGCCGTCTCCTGCGCCTGATAAATCTGGGTACGGTTAACGACGAGGGACAGCAGTGTACCGGCCCCCCACAGGACTATCAGGGAAAGCAGGATTAACCGCAGCATCTTCAGCCAGTTGAAGCCCAGTTTCCTGCCTCTGACGGCATCGCTGTCATCAATGACGGCTTTCCAGGTCGGCGTGTCGAGGCGCGTGTTCGGCACCGTTCCGGCAACAGCCAGTTCAGGACTGAACATGACACCGCGTAAACGCCAGGCCGCAGATCCCTGCATCAGTCCGCTGAGCAAAACGGTCAGACTGGTTTTTAGTTCATGTCTCAGGCGGGAGGATAACTGCAGCAGGCCATCATGCGCCGGATTACTCAGTATCTGCGCCATACCGGCTTTTTGAAGGTGCTGAGACAGCGTAGTCAATGCCTTACCAGCCTCTTTTACGGTGCCTTCCGGCCCGAAGATGACCCCTGTCGCAGCCGTTTCCGCGTCCTGCTGAGCACCCGCTGCCTTATCAGTCAGCCACAGCCAGACAGGCGCCTGCCAGCCTAACAGGTGGTCGGCTTTCTGGCGGCAACGCAAGAAGGCATCCCGTTCGCTATCCGTCGGGAGGGCTGAGGTACTCATCACCTGAATGATGCCATCAACCGGCTGGCCAGATCGCAGACGCTTCAGTTTTGAAAGGAAGATCTCATCCGGAAGTGACTGCGCATCACCGCCATAAATCAGCACATTGCCGTCGCCTTCCTGCCAGAGGTCATGACACAGGCCCGGGGCCGCTTTCTGGACGTCATCCGGATTACCCATCACCAGCAGTAGACGCACCTTACGCTGCCAGCGGCGCCCATAGCGAAACCGCAGGTGCTCGGACACCGCCTCTTCGCTGAAGACAGGTTGTTCGTCGTCGTCTTCACTGGCGATGGTGTTCGTCACCGGAGCGGCAATCTGAGACTTTTTCTGTCCCCAGTGGAAATACAATCCGGATTTACCGGCGATGTCAAAAGCCTTCTCTGTCAGCCAGCCGAGTAAAAACAACGCGGCAACCAGTATGGCGCAAAATGTGAGTATGCGCTGGCCGTCATAGGGACCGAATCCCGTGGCCGAAGCTACGTTTTCCGGAAAGGCATATAACAAAAATGCCACGATGACCGTCATAAAAAAAGCGACAGTGACAACGGAGCCGATGAGTGTTTTGACTTTTACCTTAGTCATTCTTAGGCGTTTCCTTGCGAACTTCTTCTTTGGTGATGACAGCGATCCAGATGTCGTCCTTATCAGCGTCGGGTTGTGCGGCGATAACTTGGGGGCCTCGTTGTTCAACGTCAGCATTAGCAAGCGTGATGGCCAGCCATGGAGCAGCATGGCCGGTATATCCCACCACGGGATCGATACTGGAATTGTCTTCTGAAAGACTAAATTCCACTTCACTCTCTTCGCAGGCATTATTCCAGCCGCTGCCCGACGTCAATGTGGGACCGGAGATCCAGCTTCCTTTGAGTTCATTGGGCAGGGTCTTCGACCAGAGCAGCGCCCGAGTAAGTGTCTTTGTAAGCGTTGTTTCTGTTCCCCTTTCGGGGCGATGAAGGCGAAGCGCATCCGGCCAGGCATGGGCTTTGCGGTTGCTCAATACCACCATTGAGACAGCATCAGCATCTTCTTCCCGGGGAGACGCCGGTAACGACAGCGTGATGGCAACCAGAATGCCAGGGTTGTCCCATCGCTTGTCCAGCCAGGCATCAAACGCCCCCAGTCCTTTTCCGGCCATCAGGCGAAAAATCCTGCCCGTCTTGAGTGAGAGATCGGCTTTAAGCTGCTCTTCAAACAGGGGATACAGATCGTTATCACAATCCAGCACCAGCCAGCATGGCAGCTCGGGCGGAAGCGGCTTAACTATCCCCTCTACACGCGTAGTCAGTTTATTAACCGCTGCTTTCAGGGCCTTCGTTAAATCTGTCTGATATTCTGGTAATGCCGCGTATCTGACCGGTTTATCACATCCTCTTGGGTGAGAGAATTCGATAACAGGAGCTGCGACTTTCATTGCCTTCAGCAGGTCATCGGCTTTGTTTCCGGCCGGACTCTGAATATAAGTACCGAGGATCCAGGCGCAGCGTTGACCGCGCAGAATTTCACTGTCAATAAGCGCTTCTCGCTGGACATTTCGGGACTCGGCCCCCACCTGTTCGGCTTTGTAGGCAAACCGGCGTAAGCCGAAAATAAGCCCCCAGGTGCAAAATGGAAGACCCAGCGCGGTGAACCAGAAGACAAATCCGGTTCGCTCTGACGTCCAACACCATAGCGTGAGCGCTATGCCTGCCAGCATGACAAACGCGAGGAAGAGCAGCCAACGGCCGGTGCCGGGACGCGCTACCTTCGGAGCCTTTTCAGGGATGGCATCCAGCCAGACGGGCATAATCAGGCAACCTTTGCTGCGGCAAATGAACTGATCAATGTGCAACCACAGGCACATTTGTGGCCGTGAAAGGCAACCGGGATACCATGATCAAGGTAATCAGGGTTGCCTTCTACGATAGTTGTAGGACCATGTCCTGGAACCGGGCAGGACACTTTGTCGCCTTTACGGGCAACGCCAATACCGCCGAATTTCATCGTTTCTGAGGCGGTCAGTACTGAACCACCGTGGGTAGTTTTATCGCCTTTGCGGATAATCTGGAGCATTAATAAGGGTCTCTGTTAGTTAATAATTATCATTAGGTTAAAGTAACTAGCCTCCAGACATATTAATCCTGAATCTGTTCCAGTAAGTCATTTAACTCATTCACTCTTGAAATATTCATGTCCATACGGCATACGCTGTACATCGGCGAACCGATTATAAACCCTTGAACATCACACCAATTTTCACGTGATGCAATCCAGTTTTTTTGCGCCGTCTTGAATTTACTTGTAATGTCAGGCATTTCACGCGCTTTAATGATTTTGTATATTTTCTGGTAAACAATGTTCATGTCTTTCTTTGCGGCGTCTGATGCCTGGTCGGCACAACCCATTACAACAGAGTTATTTATATCTTGATTCATTCTGCGGCAATCAGTTTCAATCCTGGAATAGTCGTTTAGTGCAGCATGTGAAATACAAGGGAGTATTAGAAGTAAAGTCAGTGTTTTATTCTTAATCTTCATTTTATTTGAACACTCCAGTGGAGGCACTGGTAATTTAACTTACCTATAAGTGTCTGGTTCTACAATTTAAAAGACCCATTCTGGACTCAATGGCATGTAAATGCTTTTGAATATTTATTCTGTATCATACTCGTCACCATTCCATCGCAAGATATATTTAGGTCCGCAAAAAAAATATCCTTTAGCCCTTTGTGTGATTTTTTTGATGTTCCAATGGATGTACACATATATGCTGCATCTATTGATTTTCCATCATGCATTGTGATTTCGAATGTTAAAGTAGGAGAGTTGTCGAGATTAGACATACATTCCGATTGATCACAAGTGCCTGGTGGTGTTGAACTCAGAAACGTATACTCGATGATATCTTTTTTACCATCATCATTTAAGTCAGTAGTAACGCGACCTGTTTGCCCATCGACAAAGCCAGAGTTTTTCAGCTTACTTGCCGTTACCAGCATATCAATATCTTTGGTTTGAGAACATTGAGCATATGTTGCCGATGCCATTAAAATTAACATAGCCAAAGAGAGTTTTATGTTCATTTTAATAATTATCAACCGTCTTCATATAGGTTTTAATAAAATCATTTAGTTGCTCTACACCATCATATTCGCATTGGTTTTCTATCAAATCTGTGCGTTGACCTTCCATCGAGTTATATAAGCTGCATCGTTCAGAAATAGAATTCCGTTGACTATTATAAAACGCCATATCAATTGAATACTCCTTACCAGATTTGGTAATAATCTCTTTAACGGAGTCCTCTGTTTTTTTGTGCTGGTTTGTATGCAGTCGATCTTATCCGGATGAGATTGCATCGAGGAATTGCAAACTTGTGGTAATTTTGCAAATGATATTTTTCATAAATTCACCGAGCATTTTTTTAAAATCACTGCCTCAACTTTTGGAGGTAATTAATTTTACAACTGGGACAATGCTGACAAAACACAAAACACCGACCAGTGATTATAGGAAATGTAGCTATTTTAGCTTCGCTAGTTTGTTGTCTTTAAATACCCACACCTCAGATTTTTTAGAATCATTGATATCTTGAATATTAACAATGACTTTATCGCCGTCATTATTAATCATAACAGACCCCATGCAATAATCTATCGGCTTATGCACCTGGATTTTATTTTCAGAATCCAAGGAAATAATTCTGATTGCTCCTGCTTCACAAGCATTTCCCATTGGAGAGTCCTGGAATATCCATACTCCAGTCCAAGAATCAGCAAGGAGAGAGTAAGATGTCAAATAGGAAGGAGATTCATACTCACAGTCATGTTTCGAAACAATTTTATCATTAAAAGATATTTCACATTGGTTTCCGTTTTTTATTGAATGAACTGTGGGCAAGTCGAAACTGTTTGCCATACTATACATAGGTAAAAGTGTAACTATCAAACACAGAATTTTTCGCATGTTAACCTCGATATCCTTCTTCCACTCCTAATTTCAATTTCTCTCTTACTTTAAAGCCTGCTTCATATTTGGTTATTGCATTGTCTTTATTCAGTTCTAAGCCTTTATTGTCATTATAGCTTCTCCTTTCATCATACAGAATGTAACTGCTTCATTCGATGGGGTGGAATTTATGAATATCATCCCCTTGGTTTGTGTAAATTTCTTGAGTCCCTTTTTTAACCAAGATGCTAAAAGGAATGAGCTGCATGTCTTTACATTCTTCAATTTATAGCGAATTTGTAGTATTTATTGTTAGTGTCATCTCTACTGATATTGATACATTTTTCAGGTGCTGTAGCCAGTGCGTTCTTCTTAATGGCATCCGGAATAATATTAAAAGCCGTTTGTTCGTCACTTGACGGACCACTTGTATATCCAGTATTTTTTAAATCTGATAATTTAAGCCATCCATCAACTGAATCGCCATTTCTCTTGAAGTATGACGCAAACAAATAACCATTAAGTGTGGTGTATCCTGAAACAACATCACCATTAACTATAAATAAATCGCTAATCTTGCATCGTTTACTTGGTGCGCTATTGAAGTAAAGTCTGGTTTTCGATGCAATCCTAAATAAACTCTTAGAATGATCTACATATGCTTGCTCATTCTCGGCTGTTTTGGACATAATGGAACAAAAATCGTTAGCAAAGGAATGGTAACAAAAACAATATAATAAGCTGGACAGCATGATTTTAACCATTTCAATCCTCTGCTTTTCATCCGGTTACCGTTTAATATAGAAAATAACTTTGAAGAATAATTATTTAGTTTTTAATGGCCTCTGGAGAAAATTTCTGTATGCGGCTAGAATCCACCCATGAAGAGTATACCACTCCGTTTTTTGCTTGATATTTAACATACGAGGCGCTCCCTGATTTTCTTTCAACTTCCACATATTCCCCTGGTAAGATAAACACACCGGTTTCTGGAGTTGATAATTTATCATCTTTATAAAACTGTAATCTGGAATCACCATTGACTTTGTAAATCACTTTTTTGTTTAGGCAACTGAAGTATACTGACGCGTATCTATTATCAAACTTTAATTGTTCTGGATTATCTGGATCAATAGTAACATCCTCCAAATTGAATTTAACGTAATCATATTTCATCCATAAAAGAAAGCCTTCACCTGGAGTGTCAGTTGACTGCATCTTATTGAATTGAACTTTAGCAGTTATATCATTACCACTGATACTGTCAACATCTGCTTTAATGAGCCCCCTATCCACTTTCAACTCTTTTATCAAATTTGCATTACTGGAGGCCACTATTTTATTTAAGAATTGTGAGCATCTATCAAAATCATCATCAGTAACACTAGAAAATGCTGAGATAGAGTAAGTCAATAAAACAAAAGGAAGTGCTTTAAATATGATCATGATTTTACCTCAGAAAATTCATTAGTGAATCTGGGTTTGATCGCCCCACATTCTTCTCTATATAGTTTTTGTGCTGAGTCTTGGGTTGAGTACCATCGGGCATAGTTTCCGCCGTGCTTATTAATATAGTACACAATATATTCCATCGAACTCTCAACAGAATCGAATACTACAAATTGCTTTGGCTTATCTGTGACTTGGGAATTCCCTCCCTGCCCACTTAACCCTCTTCCTTCTTTTTTACTCCAAATCCCAGTCGGTTGATATTCTGGATGTTGCGAGAAAAAGTCAGAACTCCATCCGTATGCTGGTGGAGCACCATGTACCTCCATACCAGGAGCACCACAATGTTGATATTGACCAGAAGTAAAGTGTTTGGTCTCGATACGAAACATTCTTTCAACTATTACAGACATGTTTTTACCGTATTTATTATATATTTTACATAAAGCTTCTTTCCCATCCTGTACAGTGAAAAGTCCCGATTGTCGCTTTTTCACGCTAATCATTGTCCCTAAAAACATTATTGGATGCATATGCCATAATGAAGGGCCAAGCTTCTCCGTTGTTAAGTCTGGCATCCACGCCATCTTATCAAGGAAATCTTCGCTGTATTTCTTCCATTCCGGAGCGTCTTTCTTAAGCGCATTCAGGAATGGTTGCCAGATAACATCGTCTTTTTTGAAGTACCAGTCGCTGGGATGTTTTACGATTGTTTTCTGAACGACGTCACGATAGTCGGGATTATGAAGTGCTCTCCAGTACTCCATTGGAGAATAACGGTCACTTCCGCTGTCAATTTTATCCAGCAGGCGCTGATAATTATGCTTCACGAGAGCATGACTGGTTCGCGGATCATTGGTCGCGGCCTGGTAAAGCGAATCGATAAGGTTACGGAAGAATCCAGTGGGCTGGTTTTTTCCATCCAGGTAATCAAAGCTGGCTGGTTCTGCGGTTTCAGTTCTGAAGCCCAGCTTTGCCAGATCATACTGCGACAAAAGTTGAGGTTCCGCCTGGCCTTTAGGGACGTAAGCATTTTCTGGTCGCAGCTGCCAGTATTCCTGTCTGGTCGACTTATCGACTTCCGTTTGCACCTGTTTCAGTGGCAGGATCCCGATCCTGGTCGTCACTCTCGTATCCTTCGTGAATGTACCGGTTGCAACATCCTTTTTGTACAGCGCCAGCCCAGGAGAATACTTCAACCAGAGCGGGTTTTTCTCCCCCACCTTTTCCGGGTTGGTCAGGAATTTTTCAAGGTTATCATCCATGCTGGTACATTCAATATGCACCTGATATCTCGCCTCATATCCCCCATCCTTTGGGGCCTGATAGTAGCCCATATGACCAACAGGATCACCGGCAGTGATGGCCCAGGGCGTCGGGCACACAACCTGGTCAAATTTCATAACCTCTTTGGCCGGAGGCATAAGCCTGCGCCACCATGACGGACCAGCGCCGGGGGCGGGTTTAATATTATTATTATCCACTACCACCCAGTAACGTTTACCGGGGATAAGTGAGGTACTGACCTTTTTCTTAGCATCTGTATGACCATCAGCATCAGGTAAACTTTTCAACGTCACAAGACCATACCGGCGCTGGTTATACCCCACCGCGTTAAGACTGGCATCAGAGGAGTCCCATTCAACGCGTGCCCTCACAGGCATATACCCTGCAATCTGAGGCTGAAGTTGTTCAGAAGTCAGTTTTGCCGTGAGCCAGTCCATTTCGGAAAACGCTTTAAGCGTATCCTGTGTAATCCACTGATTTTCCGATTCTGACTCATAAGCAGAATACGGAGCCAGGTGCATATACAGGGTGTAGAAATGCAGCCCGCTGGATTTCGTTTCACCCGGTTGAATGTAGTGTTTCACCAGAACAAAAGAGCCGGAAAAATTCAGCGGACCAGATTCCCATGCAACCGTCTGATAATCCTTGCAGATACGATAAGCAACCACTTCGCCGTCAGCCATGCATCGGATTGCCTGCTCACCTTTAAAGGGAACCGGGAAATCTATCGCTTCAAGTGGAGACTTACCACTAAGCGCACACCACGGCGTCGTGGCTTCGGTGATATGGATCCCGCCATGCCACATCCCGCTACGGCCAATCATATACTGCCCGGTGGATTCCCCCCTGACATGAGAGAGGATCTCTTCCTGATTATTGAACTCACTTCCCCGGTTATTAGAAGGGATCGGCCAGACAATTTTAATTTTTCCTTTTTGGGTAGCCGTGGCGTACTGCTCTGATGTGGTATTATCGCCATAACGATAAAGTGTATAGGGTATGTTTTGATCACGATATATCTGGGCAGGATAGAACCCCCTTTCCTGGACAAAATCAGATACCCAGTGTGTACCATTAAACATCGCCATATGACCATGCACATGGTGTGGTGCTGCCTGGATTACGACAACATCCCCCACTTGCTGACCAGAAATTGTGAATACACCGCCAGTACACACTGTTGTAGCGCCACCCACAACTTTAAAGTTATTTTCAAGCAGCCATGGGCCATAATTTTTAGTTGATTCAATTCCTGAATTTTTTGCAGATGCCCCTCCAGCGATTAATGCTTTTTTAACATAGCGGGCACATTTTGACTCGCCATATTTAAGCTTTTTATCTATGCCATTTTTAAAATTTTCAGCGTTAATTTTCGCTCTGGCCAGGGCTTGAGTATTTAAAACACTAACTGCTACATTCTTGTCCAGCATTTATTCTCCCCCCTCTGCTTGTCGAGGACAATAAATACTACTATGAGATATGGGCTTAACAGAATCCATTAACCATTTCCCTTTTTCTTTAACCAGGTTAACGGCATACAGGGATACACCCTTACCATATCCTAATGTTAGCTTCACTTGTGCGACCTGGTCATTCTCTGAAACAGTTTCCACATTAATGCTGTCTTTCCATTCTTCACAAATATCCTGAGCATCGACAAAATAATCAGCACCCGATTCATCATTATCCCGCAGACTTCTGAGATGCTCAGTTGTATATTCAAAAATAGCTTTTTGAGTTAGTTTATCAGCTGATTCCATATCAGGCATTTCAGACGCAACAAGGTAATCGTGATAAAAATTTGCAACAATTTCCCGAGGCATTGAACTATCGTCTGCTGAAGCTGAGGCTATATTGGCCACGCAGAATAAGCAGCAAGCAAAAACAATCTTCTTCAACATGAACGTCTCTCCGTAGATATGTTGGTATTTGTATAAGTAATCGAGGTGAGAAATTTAGAAAATGACCACGTTCTTATTGTTCCGTTACGCTGGTGATTTTCCACTTCCCATCAATTCTTTCTAGCACAACATTAAGTTTAACTTTAGGCTCGGAACCTACTCCTAAAATAATGTTGATTGAAGAGTCATTCTCTTTCTGATATACATCAACGGTAGTTATGCTTGCTTTCCATGAAGGATAAACATCTTGTGATTTTGTAAAATAATCAACATCAGTATCAACCCAAGCACCATGACAGTTACAAATATAACGCCCTTTAAACTGCTTGCATTCGCGCTTTTGTGAACATTTTCTTCGAGTTCTTCTGCCGACACTGAATCATCAGAATCATAATTACACATCATTGAGTCGTTAATGCTTTTCATTAACTCATCAGAAACATATTGGCTGACAAATCGACTGTTGTCCGATGATTCTTCTTTCAAATATGACTTATAAAAATTGTACACGATGCTTTCTGGGCTTGTTTGCTCAGATGCCTGTGTAAAATTTGATAAACAAAGCAAAAATGCAAATAAAAACACATTACGCATATGAGGAATTAATGGATCCATCATCAGCCCTTAGTCATTGAAAGATTTGCTGCTGATTTTGCTTTCCTGAGTGATATCCGTCAGGCTGAAATTGGGTGTTTCGTTGGGGAGATTTGCGCCCGATCCTGGTACCAGATAGTCAGACGTCTTCATAATGAACTCAACTGATGAGCCATGTTCAATGCCGTTCTTACTCAGCCTCAGGTAAGACCCGCCACCATTAAGCGTCAGTGTTTCCGGGGTGCTGATAATAATTTCATCTTCACTGCTGGTCACCGTCAGCTGTTTTTCAGAAAACAGGGCCATCGTGTTGTGTTGAGCCTGAATCTCGATGTCTCCCTGATTGGCGACCAGCTTCGCCCCGCCTTTATGCACAAACATACCCAGGGCTTTTTCAACCGTTACAGAAACATTTTTCATCGCACCGATATCAAGATGCTGACCGGCATTGATCATGGTGTTGCGGGTACTGCTGAGCTGAAGGTGTTCGCCTGAGGTCAGTGCCACCCCCTGCGGCGCACTCCCCAGCAGGACCGCAGACTGGAGGTCTTTGATTTTGTCGGTCACAAAATTTATCTGGGTATTGATGTCGCAGATCAGGGCCCCGGCCGCTTCGGCGGCGCTGTTCAGGGCCTGCATCTGGCTGTTCGCCTGGTTAATCTGATTAATGGCAGGGGCCATTTCCAGTACCGGCCCCTGGGCTTTGGCCTGGGCATCCGCCGTCAGGAACAGCCCTTTTGCCGCACGTACTGCGCCATACTCATCCGTTCGCAGTTCAAAACCGGCCCCGCGCTTTTCACGCTGGCTGTTGACCAGATGCCCCATGTTCAGCTGCGTTTTGCCATATTCCGTTGCGAGCTTGATATGCTCTTCCTGGCGCTTATCCTCCATCCGTAGCTTATTGTTCGCCGGAGTGCGCCACACGTTCCGCGTATGGTTGTCACTGGTGACGTGGTCCGGGTGTTCTGAATCATGCAGGGCATAAGCGATGTAGGGACGATCCGGGTCTCCGCCGTCAAAAACGACGGCCACTTCCGTTCCGTCGATAAGCGGTGAGTGGAATCCGTACGTATCACCGGCATAGGGTTTCGCCAGCCGCAGCCACAGATACGCATAACCCTGTTCGGCACTGTTGCGGTCAAAGTCCAGTTTTACCCGGTAGCGCCCGTCCGGATCGAGCCAGGAACAGGTGTCGCCTTTCTGTGTGCTTTCCACCCGTGCCGGAAGCGAGCCGGATATCACCGGGCGACTGAGCAGTGCCGGGCGCCAGCAGACAGTTTCGCTGTAGGGGATCCCCTCAAACGTCAGAGAAAAACTACTTTTACGTGAACCGCTGGAACGCACCGTGGTGATGACGATACCTTCCCTGACGGCATCGGGTAACGTGCCGTCCGTTTCCAGTACCTGACCGGGAGCCAGATGAGGGCTGGAGGAATGCCCGGTGACGTGATACTGGGCGTTCAGAATGCGTTCGTGACGCAGACGGGCGAAGTATGCCCCGGACTCTGCGCTTTCAGCGTCACCTGCTGTCAGGAAGGGTTCCGCGTAATGGTAGGTTTCCCCGGTGGTGATCCCCTCCTTGCTGAAAATGCTTTCGGCACTGTCCTGAGGTTGTAGCGCTTCACGGTAGTTGTAGTCCCGGGTGGCCACACCCCCGCTTACCACATTGTATGCCGTCTGAATATCCCAGATACTCTCCTGTCCGCTGTCACTCATCCCGGCCTGGTTGCGCAGTGGCAGCGTGACGCCAAATTCATACTGCTGCTGGCTGTCCTGAAAAATCACCACGTCCTGTTCAAGTCGGCTGTCCATTTCATAGCGCCAGTAAATGCCGACCTCTGCCAGCAGGCGCTGGATAAACTCAAGGTCAGTTTCCCGCCACTGGGTGATGAGCTCCCGGGAGGGGTATTCGCGGGAGAGCCGGAACTCAAAATCAGGCCCCTCCAGACCGTGTTTACGCAGCACCTGTTCAACCACTTCAGTGACTGACTGATTGAGATAGATTTCACTCCCTTTCGTATAGTCCAGAAGGGCGATGCGGGGAACGATCGTCATAGCATAACGGGTATCGTCATTTGACGTGGATATCCGGCGAAACGACTCCACCACGCCAAATACCGTCCGGACCGGCAGCGCCGGTATCCCGTCAAACACCGGGGTCTGGAAGGTAAATGACGCTGGTTTCAGCAGTAACGTGTCACAGGCAATATCCGCAGAGGAGCAGGTGACCGCCACGTCATACCGCCAGGGCTGGCTGAGGGATTCCACCGCGCTGTAACGCAGAACATCCAGGAAATCGCTGCATTCATGCACAGCAACCCGGTAGCGGGACAGGCTCAGGGCTTCATCCATCGCCTTCTGCGCCAGGCTGCTTAAGCTATCAATCATAGTTCTTCTCCCTTTCAGGATACCACTAATCGTCAATTATGTTGCGGGCACCGGTATCCGGCAGCAAAGACGCCATCGTCAGCATATCGATGCGACGTTCGCCAATGTGAGTAGAAATGCCGTAGTGGCGTTGTAGACGCGTGCTCATCTGTGCCAGATTCATGCCAACAATGGTGCACATGGCATGCATTGTCAGCGGGCGCTGTAAGGGTTAAGACGGCGTAACAAGATGGCGGGATTTTCCATGAGATTCTCTCTTTAGCAGTTCGCAGACACGCTACCGCCCGTCGCTGTTTCCTTTTGATAAGGAGTCCAAAGCGCATCAGGTCAGGCAGGCAGATTGTGTTTTTCTTTGCTCAACGCCCGTGAAACAGACGCTCAGCAAAAAGAGCGGACAGAGAGGACCTGCCCGCCAGGTTCTTACGCCGTAGTGCGTTCGTTCCAGGAATCGGAATGAATGATGTTGCCGTCTTTGTAGGTCCAGGTGATTTTTTCGTAGCGCAGTTCGATCCGCTCAAGATGGTTGTGCTTCTCGAAAGAAGGATCTTTGACGTCGTGCATCACTGGATTCACTTTTACCACTTTCACGTTTTCCAGCTTCGTGTTGAAGTACTCCACTTCCTGACCCGCGTCGTTGATTTTGTACCACTTGAACTCAGCAGATTTCAGGGTCTGGCCGGTGGTCACCGCCTTGTACAGGTACGGGCTGGAAGAGTCGATTTCTTTGGTAAACAGGAACGGCGTGTGAATACGGGTTCCAGTCAGCTTGCCGGTGTTGTTATCGGTCGGGATGTACAGATTATGCTCCTGCGCCACCACCTCAATGCTGCCCTCACGGTCCTTCACGTCCACGGAACCTTTAATGTCCGCGCCACCGTCGTCTTTCAGCCACAGATAAACTGGGATTGCCATGTTTACTTCTCCATTTCTCGAGTTGAAA
Organism: Klebsiella sp. 28; assembly: GCF_018223905.1. NCBI lineage: Bacteria > Pseudomonadati > Pseudomonadota > Gammaproteobacteria > Enterobacterales > Enterobacteriaceae > Klebsiella > Klebsiella sp. 28. Next base: position 3,976 of record NZ_JAGRQY010000089.1, on the reverse strand, counting down.
CGTCACCTACATCCTGTGACGCATGTTTTGCGCCTGGCAGACGACAGGCGTCAGCCTGCGGTACCAGACTGATCTCGACACGCCGGTTATGCGCACGGCCATCAGGCGTGTCGTTTGATGCAATCGGTCGACTGTCGCCGTAACCCTGCACGGCAAAGCAACTTTCCGGTACGTCCCCGGTATCACGCATCCAGTTACGGACGGCCTCAGCTCTTTGCAAAGACAAGGTCTGATTTAGCTGAACGCTGCCGGTATTGTCTGTATGACCGCTGACCACGATTAGCCAGCCTGGTCTGGCTTTAATCCCTACCAGTGCATTAACGAGTATTTTGGTTGAGCCGTCTTTGAGTACCGATTTGCCGGAGTCAAACAGTGACATGCTGTCGAGTCGTACAATTTTCGGTACCGGTTTCGGTTCAGGGGCGGGTGGCGGTGTCCAGGTATCGATAGCCTGCTGCAAGGCCAGCCACAGACGTTGTCCCGGGTAATAACCCAGGCTATAACGTAAAGGCTCTCCCTGACGCTGCCAGCGTTCAAGCAGGAGCGCATCCTGTTTCAGTGCAACCAGTGATTCTGCTTTAGGGGGGTAGTGATTCATTGGAATAGCATTCCAGCGCTGTAAATGGGTACTGACATGACGGATAAGATCACGATTATTGAGGGCGGAGATGCCCAACGCCGTCAGAACGCACAGCCATATCAGCAAAACCAGAAGACGGGTACGTTTGCCTCCCTGTACCGGCGAGGCAAACGGTGCCAGAAGTGGCAAAACCGCATCCGGGAACAGACTTGTCGATGACTGCCCGGGAGCTCGGGAAAACTGCAAGCAGGTACGGGAATAGAGCCAACCGGCCCAGACAGACCGAGTCTCTGGGCTGACTACTCCGAGCCGCATGATCACGGAAAATGCACGCACCGGCGGCGTTAAGCGGTCAGGTTTATCCAGCTCATCAGCCAACGTATTACGGATAAAGGAAAATGCCTGGCTGACTGCCGGCAGCGCCAGGATATTGGCGTCCGTCTGCTGCCAGTCAATGAATGCCTGCGGTGAATCATTAAGGGGACATACCATCGGCTTGTCACCCCGGACGATTATCCATGGCGTTTCAGGCCCGGATAATTCAGCGTTCAACACAACCGGCAGTGTGATACCCGTCAGGGATTTAATCTGTTTACACTGCTGGCGGAGCGTTTTCAGTGCGGAACGAAGTACGGCTTCATCCTGATGATGGTCTGGCAGGCAACGGTACATTACCGAGAGCTGACCGACCTGGCGCGGAAACTGCGTCTGTATGCTGCGGACAACGTCAGCTAACCGGCTGACGTCGCCGACCCGTAGCCACCATCCCTGGGCTGTTTTACGCAGAGGGCTTCCCTGAAACAACGCATCCAGCATGTCGCCACACACCAGTACAACGGGGCCCTCAGCGTCGAGTAATGGCAGTTCAGCCGCCGGGAGGTAAGCGTCGGGTACGGGCTCCTCATGTCGACAGTTTTTGAACACATACCAGCCTGCCAGAAGGAGGATCAGCAAAGTGGACAGGCCTTTAAATACGTTGCCTGTCGGAATGAAATACCACAGCAACCACAGTAGCGCGGCTACAGCTGCTAAAGTGTGTAGGCCTACCGAAATGATGACTTTTCTGCGCATTAGCCATGCAGCTCCGGTATTTGTGCTGACAACAGCGCCTGAAGCCACAGATGGCCACCCCACCAGATAATCCCGGTCAGAATGACGGCCAGCACTATCCAGAACCAGACCGAGCGCATCAGACTCCAGCGATGTTTCCCTATCCGGTAAACAACCAGCGACAGGCCAGCATCAGGTGGAGAAACTCGCTCAGAAAGGGCTTTCACTACCTCATCCCGCTGTGACTGGCTGACCGCTTTCAGGCTGTATAATCCCTGAAAGCCCAACGCTATCACCCGGTGATAGCAGGTTAAAACGGCCGGGTTCGGTGAGGGCTGACGCAGAACCTCTGCAATCCGATCCCATAGTGCTTCACCTGCCCGAAGTGAGCCAAAAAAACGGGCCTGAAGCGGTGCTTTACGCCAGACCATCTGGCCTTCATCTACTTTCGGCTCCTCTCCTCCTTCGCTTTTTTCGGGCTTACGGCTCATCACCGTTTCGTCCAGCAAGGCACATTGTGCGTAGGAAATATGTTCCACACTGGCATCGTCATAACCGGCACGCTCCAGCGCTTCCCGCACACTTTCAACTTGTTTAACGCATGCGTTGTAAAGCGCAGAGCCATTAAGCGTGATGGCGCCTTTCTTAAGCATGGTGACGGTGAGCCAGGTCTCCGTCATTAGCTGGTCGATATCGATATCCTGTCTCATGAGCGCAATACCGCAAACAGTTCAAGTTCCAAAGCACCAAGTAACTCAGGCACATAGAACATACATACCCCCTGCTCCAGCATTTCATGCGCAGCAGGGCTTTCTATATCAAGTGCGAAGTACTGGTTTTCCATGCGTACAGGCAACGCTGCCGGGACTCTGCTCACCGGTATCAACGGGATCCCCTTGAGCGCAGCACCATAGATTTCGCGGACATCATCAGGTGAACCTGCCTGACAGAGTGCAGGAAATTTCTCGGCGACCTGCCAGGCCGGGATATCCGAGCGTACAGAGAGATAGAGATCGGCCTCTTCACGCAGACGGATATCGTGGAGGTTGGCCTTCCAGGTCTGTCCGTCCGGACGGGTCATTTCCAGAGCAATGACTCGGGATGGCAGACTTGCCTCAAGCAAACCCGTTATCAGGTCAAACAGCGGAGGAAACGCCTTAGCTGGCTCCTCGTGGTCATAACCCGGTATGGCGTCCAGATCATGGTCCAGGGAAAAGGTCAGCATACTGCCTGCCAGACGAGCGAGCTCAGCCCATACTTGTTCAGGTGGACGTGAAGGAAAACGTTCGTATTCTGCTAGCACTGTGGCGTGAGAATTCAGTGCATTCAGCAACCAGAAAAGGGAAACATCAGCGACGGCAAAATCGGCAAGCCTTTCGTTGCTTTCTCGGCGCATCGTCATCAAACGCTGGCGTCGGGAGCGTAACTGGCGGTTAAGCAACATCAGACGTTCGTGAAGAACCGGGCTTGCTCCAAATGACGCTACTGGAGGAATAAAAGATAGATCCTGTCGCCACGCATTTTGTCCATCCCGAATCAGTCTTGCGACCGGACACACTTTCCAGGAATCATTGCTTTCATGGGCAAACCGGATGGTGAAATTAAACCGGGCAACTGCTATAGATTCTTCTTCAGAGCCAAAGGCATCCTGCAATGTTACCCACTCTTCTCTATAGCGAAGCGGCCGTTCTGAACTGACGCCCTCCTGTTCAACGTTGCTTATGCCAGGCTGCATATGCGGCAATGCAATGACTACAGTTACCGCATCACGACCTGTCAGCTGGCTGGCATCTAACTCACGCGGCGCCGGAGGCAAATCGCTCCTTTGCGCATCAATTAATGAACCATCTTCCAGCCAAAGGCGTAACTGCGTAATCTGGATCAGGCCGGACGAAAGAAGACTGTCATTAAACTCAATTTTTTCCACGCCCCAGGGGAATGGGGATGCCAGCGCTGATGCACCGGCACTGCGGAAAGACTCCCATTCAGTCTGCTGCTGGAACTGTTGAGGAGATAGTAAAGCCCCCTCGTTCCATAGTGGACGATAAATTTTCATCCCGTCCTGCCTTATGCTTTTGCTTTGGGCATCTGGCTAACCAGCGACAGATTGACGTCCATCCCCTCGACCTGGAAGTGCGGCACCGCGTACAGCTTCACGCGGAAGAAGCCCGGGTTATCCTCGATATCTTCCACCACCACGCTGGCATCGCGCAGCGGATGGGAGGCCTGCAGCTCGTCGCCGGGGTCGGTCATTTCGGTCACCAGGCTCCGCACCCAGGTGTTCAGCTCCAGCTCCAGCAGACGCCGGTCCTTGGTGGTGCCGATATTCTCGCGCTGGATCATCTT
>NZ_JAGRQY010000088.1:0-44537 GCF_018223905.1 Klebsiella sp. 28 | reverse complement strand
GAGTATTTTTGAATGAAAATTTTCAAATTGTGTTTGTGCCGTAGCCATAATTAAAATGTCCTTTTTTGTAAGTAAGTATAAATAATATATTGCTTGATAATTTTTCACCACAAAATAAAAGCCATAACATTCAATCACTTGGCTAAACATGCTTCTTTTTCATGGTAGAGAACTTAACGTTCAAAAAATAATTTCACAATGTAACTATTTACTTGCTATTGCAATTAGCCTCCTAAAGTGGAAAAGGAGGGAGATCCCCTCAGTGTCAGGATAGCCGTCACCCCTTCCGAAAATGAAACCAGAGGGCGGCGGAGTGACAAATGAAACGTAATAGCGACTATATTCTTGAAGTCCCTAATATGGTTCACTTTTTTTTAAACTGAGGTCTTCTGGGTAAATATGATTATTCTCCATTTTTTCAAGCAACATTTGCAATCTTTTCATCTTGAGTTTATGCGCCTTCTTCTCACCCATCTCCCGATAGTATTCTTCCCGGCGCTCAGCAACAACCTTACGGAACTTCTTCAAAAGTTGTTCCAGTGTTTTAATGTCGGTAGTAGCCGCTTCAGCTTGGATTTTTTTATACATATACATAATATGGAATTCATCAATCATATTGGTTATCTCCATTTCATTATAGGATTATTTCCCTCTGTACGAGGGAATATTGCCATGTTTCAATACTGATTCACAGTCATTTTTAACTTCCAGAAAATACGTTCATCCACATCATCCGGTTTGATGTTTTTCAGTACAAGCTCAATGATATGCTCTTTATGCCAGTATAAAATCGTTTCCTTTAACTCATCCATATTGATATCAGATACATCTTTACCTCTTCCACTTTTAACATAGTCTTCAACTTCACAGGCAATCAAAACATCATAAAGTATCTCTGATAACATTTCCCCTGTTAAAATATTCATGGCTGTTTCAGGCTGTTTTTCAGAGATACTATAGATCGTTTCGCAATATCCCTGTAATACATTTGTGATAATATTTATTTTCATTTTATTACTTTCATTTAAAATAATCTCTTTCATACTTGATTCCTTTTATTAAGTTAAATATTAGATACATATCGAGTAGGTATTAATACTATTTATTAGATACTATCTTGATGATTACCGAACCATATTCCAGATCCATCTCATCATACAGTGTCTCATTTACATAACGATTTAAATCATCTAACAAGGTCTTATCATTCATTATTTCTTCGACTGAACTACCTCTTAATGCGATAAATATATCCAAGCTCTCTTGGATAAGGTTCATCACTTTAGGTGTTTTTTCACATAACATACTTACGATTACTGACATATCATTCTTCATCTTTTTTTCCTTATTTTTTTATAGTTAGCCCCTTGCGGGGCAAGATTAGTTCTTACTTTCTAAAGTTTTCTGAATACCCTACCAGCAGCGCTGTTACTTGTTCAAAGTTGACCTGATTAATATCACCGCTGTTTCCTTCTTGCGTGGTAAATCTCTCAAAGTTATTCTGAATATGGTCAATCACATAAATAATAAATGGACTCATAAAATCCGGATCATCCAGATAGTCATTGGCATCTCCATCGCCATTGACTTCCATAAACATATTCCAGCTTGCGGAAAACGATCTACAAGCAAGATCATAAAAAAGTTCGGTTGATCTATTTTCAATAGTATTTTCTTTAGTCATGTTTATATCCTCATAATTAAATGCTTATTTTATTCATTTCGTTTGGTATTAGCCCCTTGCGGGGCCGAATAGATGACGCCAGCGATTATGTATGTAAAATATAGTGACTCATCATATGATGTATCTGCCTCAGGTTGACAAGCACTTCATCAAAATATACGTTTTTAAGCGATGCTTTATATTTATGTTTTTTCAAGAACTCATTAAAATCTTTCTTACCATTCTCTATTATTGATTTTAAAACACCTTCCATATAACTATCGTCTTCAAGGTTATGATAGAACCTTTCCCCCATATACTCATACATACATCGCAAATAGTAGTCATAGTCTTCGCCACTTTTCAGAACAAAGTATTTTGTATCATCATTACTAACATTTATTTCTATTCTTTTCACTTTCATTTTCACTTCCTCTTTTATGTTATTTATTATTTCTGCGTGAATCGGAAATGGTATTTTCAATCCATGCATCAATCTCACTTTCCACAAAGGCTACAGATCTTGCCCCTATGATTACCTTATCCGGGAATCGTCCTTCCTTGATAAGCTCATACATTGTGGTTCGACTAAATCCGACTCTTCTCAGAACTTCTGGAACACGGATTAATCTTTTACCTGCGATTTCATTTCTCATTTGTTTTTTCCTCTGTTGTTTCAACGAGGACAATAATAGCGAATTCGCTTATGGCGTTTTAGGGATGTTGGCAGAAGAGTTTTTCGAAAAAACTGGGGAAATGTGAACAGAAAAAAAATGGTTGAGGATGGATGTGATCACGTTCGCTCAGGGCGAACGTAACCCTTTTTTACTTGTCTTCTTTCGTCTTCTTCTCGTCTTTGACGTGATCTACAATCTTTGTGTCCTTTAAGACATTGTTTTCCATCATGTAATCTTCAAACGATTTCAGATAGTTCTCGTCTGTCAGCAACGCCATAGCCAGCGGATAGTCAGTCACCTTAAGCATTCCCTCATCCCTATCCTTCTCGCTGTTCTCATGCAGCAGCGATGACATCAGTGAAAGTGAGATTTTGGTATCATTATTATCTGCTCCCCAAAAAATGAGATCCATCATCGGGATGAGTCGATAATCAATGATTTTTCTCAGCGTGCTTTTGCCAAAACGATACTCGCGAACAGCCGGATCGTTCATTTTTAGCTGTTTCTTCCATTGGGGAATGAGCACCTTCAGGTGTTCGATGATGTCTTCGGTTGAAGCTTCTTGCAGGAAGATATCGACGGTAATTGAGGACAGACTTTTGATACCGGATTCCTTCAGATACTCCGACACGTATTCAGACTGACTTATCTGGGATGTCTCAGGATGGGTTCCAATCAGTGTCAAACTTTTCGCATATAATTGTGCGTTGCTCCGGGTTACGGGGACCACTGCATAGGTTCTGGCAAGCCCATCTCCCTGCGTGGATGTGTCGCCGCTAAACAAAATTTCGCCTCGGAGGATCTTATAGCGGTAATCATCCAATAAGGCTCTGCTCAGAGGCGGTAACGTATCCCGTTTCAGCAACATCTTGTAGGCCAATATACGCCGCTCAACCTCAACATAGAATTGCTGTAGGGTGAGTTCCTTTATCGCTTCATACCGTTCAACATCAAACCATTCTTCCAGTACTTTCCTGAGTTCGCTTCGTTTCATAACTCTGCTATCCGTTTTACCATTTTTAGTTGTTTTAACTGACAGAACAATAGGTTGTCCAGTATTCGCGTAGTGCAGTTGAGTAGGTCATGCAGGTAGCCGTCCAGATTGGTGATAAATCATCCAATGATTAAAAAAATGGATCGCAGGCTTCCTGCTATCGGATTACTGTTTTTAAGGGATTTTGTTGGGCTGGAAGGGCTTAAGACTGGATTAATTTTTGATGAAAAACACGGATTTTAGATACAAAAAAAGCCCGTTTTACACGGGCTTCTAATGCATTACTTTATGCATGACAGAATCAAAAAAAATCTGTAAGTTATTGATTTTGCCATAAAAATGGCGGAAGCGCAGAGATTCGAACTCTGGAACCCTTTCGGGTCGCCGGTTTTCAAGACCGGTGCCTTCAACCGCTCGGCCACACTTCCGGTGTGAGGCGCACTATAAACACCTCGGCGGATGCTGTAAAGCATCATTTTGATCAACTGCCTTAAAAACAAACAATTTTGTGTTATTCGTCTGAATTTCAGGCAGTTTGCACAGAAAATCAACGCCCATCGCCGCTGGCGGATGGGTGTTTTTTAATGTACATGTCTTTGGTGTAGTAATACCCCAGCTTATCCGGCGTGAAGCCCCCTACCCAAGGTTTCACCAGATGGGTACGTACATAGTGATAGACCGGAATGGCGGGAACATCCTGCGCCAGCAGATCTTCCGCCTGCTGATAGTATTTGCCCCGGGTCGCCACGTCGGAGGCTTGCGCCGCGTTGCGCAGCGCCGCGTCGTAAGCCGGGTTGCTGTACTGACTGGTGTTCTCGCTATCCCCGGTACGGAAAGTATTGAGGAAGGTGGCGGCATCGTCGTAGTCGGCAATCCACGCGTAGCGGACGGCGTCGAAGTTATGCGTATGCATGGTATCCAGCATCGTCTTCCACTCCTGGTTCTGTAGCTTCGCCTCGACGCCGAGGTTTTTCTTCCACATAGAGCTGGCGGCAATGGCGATACGCTGGTGCGACTCAGAGGTGTTATAGAGCAGGGTAAAGACCAGCGGATGGCTTTCATCATACCCCGCCTGCGCCAGCAGTTTTTTCGCCTCGGCAATCCGTTTCTCACGCGGCCAGCTGGCGTAGTCCGGGTTATGCAGCGTCACGCCGCCGATATCCGGCTGACCGATCAGCCAGGCCGGGCGCTGGCCCTGGCCAAGCACTTTTCCGGCAATGATATCTTTATCAAGCGCCATATTCAGCGCGCGACGCACACGGGCGTCGTTAAACGGCGGCCGGGTAGTATTGAATTCGTAGTAATAGGTCGCCAGCTGCGGCGAAACGTCCAGCTGGTCGCCCATGGTTTTCTGCAACTGCGCAAACTGATTGATCGGCACCGTATAGACAATATCAATCTCCCCTGCTTTGTAGCGGTTGACATCAGCGGCCTCCGAAGAGATTGGCAGGTAAGTCACTTTATTAATAACGGTATGCGCATTATCCCAGTACTTTGCATTACGTTCAGCCACCAGCCGCTCATTCACCACCCATTGGGACAGCTTATACGGGCCGCTGGTGACGATATGCTCTGGTCGGGTCCATTTATCGGCATACCGCTCCACCAGCACTTTGTCGATCGGTACCAGCGAAGGGTGCGCCAGCATCGCCAGGAAGGCGGCATTCGGCTGGGTCAGAGTGACCTGCAGCGTGGTGTCGTTCAGCGCTTTCACCCCCAACGTCTCGGGTCCCTTTTGCCCGAGGGCAATCTCGCGGGCGTTGGCGATATGCATATTGCCAGGGTAGCTCGCGTAGGGGGAGGCTGTTGCCGGCGAGACCAGCCGTTGCCAGCTCCAGACGATATCCTGCGCTGTAATGGCCGTGCCGTCAGACCAGGTCAGACCGGGGCGTAAATGAAAGGTCCATAACAGGTTGTCTTTGTTTTCCCAGCGTTCCGCCAGTCGCGGCTGGATCGCCCCCGCTGGCGACACGTTAACCAGCCCTTCAAAGAGATCGCTAATGATATTGAATTCAACATCGCTCTCGACTTTATGCGGATCGAGTGACGCCGGTTCACTGCCGTTATTTCTGACCAGCTCCTGCTTTTCCGCCAGCTGGGTGCCCGGCGGCACCTGCGCCGCCAGCGCCCCGCCGCTCATAGCCAGCATACTGACAGCCAGGAGTGTTCGGGTGATGTGATTTTTTTTGTGTAATGTCATTTCCCTTTGCCTTTGACGTACGGGGTAATCCCCCTCTTCCACACTTAGTCGCAGAACTGCAATAAGGCAATATATTTCAGTGACCTATAAGATTTCGATCGGCTCAGCGACGCGAAAAGCGAAAATATATCGCTTTTCCCTATCTATATAGAATTTTATGCCAGGCAAAAGCGGTAAAAACTAAGTAAAGATGGGTAAAAGCATTAGGGCTTCACGCTTGTTTTTCTTATTCTTTATCCCTAATTACATCTGTCATAAGAGAGTGACTCATGGATCGCATAATTACATCATCGCGTGACCGTTCCTCGCTGCTCAGCACGCACAAGGTTCTGCGTAACACCTACTTCCTGCTCAGCCTGACGCTGGCGTTTTCCGCTATCACCGCCACCGCCAGCACAGTGCTGATGCTCCCTTCGCCGGGTCTCATTTTGACCCTCGTGGGGATGTACGGTCTGATGTTCCTGACCTACAAAACGGCGAATAAACCCACCGGGATTATTTCCGCCTTCGCCTTCACCGGGTTCCTCGGCTATATCCTTGGGCCGATGCTGAACGCGTATCTTTCTGCCGGCATGGGCGATTTAATCGGCCTGGCGCTGGGCGGCACGGCGCTGGTCTTCTTCTGCTGCTCGGCCTATGTGCTGACGACGCGTAAAGACATGTCATTCCTTGGCGGGATGCTGATGGCCGGCGTGGTGGTCGTCCTGATTGGTATGGTCGCTAACCTGTTCCTGCAGCTGCCGGCGCTGCACCTGGCGATTAGCGCGGTGTTCATCCTGATCTCTTCGGGCGCCATCCTGTTCGAGACCAGCAACATTATCCGCGGCGGTGAAACCAACTATATCCGCGCGACGGTCAGTCTGTATGTCTCGCTGTACAACATCTTTGTCAGCCTGCTGAGCATCCTGGGCTTCGCCAGCCGGGACTAACCGCTCCCCTGCTTAACAGAGGCCTCGCTTATGCGGGGCCTTTTTTTTTGCTACACTGCGGCCAGTTTCAGGCGGTATGTGAAAAATCATGTTTATTTTTGAAGGCAACGAAATTGAAACGGATAGCGAAGGCTATCTGAAAGATACCACCCAGTGGAGCGAGGCGATGGCGGAAGTCATTGCCGCGCAGGAAGGGATAACGCTCGCCGTTGAACACTGGGAAGTAGTGCGCTTTGTGCGCGAGTTTTACCTTGAATTTAACACCTCTCCGGCGATCCGTATGCTGGTCAAGGCGATGGCCAACAAGTTTGGCGAAGAGAAAGGCAACAGCCGCTATCTCTATCGCCTGTTCCCGAAAGGACCCGCCAAACAGGCGACTAAAATCGCCGGCTTGCCGAAGCCGGTGAAGTGCATCTAATAGAGGATCGCGAATTTGTCCCAGCTGCGGGTGGGTTGATGGGGTTCGGTTAACACTCGGTCAACCCGCGCGCTGCGCGGCCCCCCGGCTTTCAGCCAGGCGATGAGTTTTTCCACCTGCTCCGCCTCGCCGCAGGCAAGCACTTCCACCCCGCCGTCATCCAGATTACGGGCATAACCGGTCACCCCCAGCTGCAGCGCTTCCCGCTGCGTGGAATAGCGAAATCCCACGCCCTGAACCGAACCGTAAATCCATGCCATTGTGCAGATACTGGCCATAATCATCTCCTTTTCGCTCACGCTATACGCTGAGGATAGCAAATTCGCTCAGCGTACATGCTTCGGCAGTAAACCATAATGCTGACGGAAGCGCGCGGTAAAGCGCGATCCCGACTGATATCCGCTGTTCTGCGCAATTTCGCCTATTGGCCGCGAGGTGGTCTGCAGCTGCCCCAGGGCGTGGGCCATCCGCACCTCCTCGACGATCTTGCGAAAACTCTGCGATTCCTGCTGCAGCCGACGGCGCAGCGTGGACTCGCCGAGAAAGAGCATTTTCGCCACCCGCGACACGCTCCATGCCTGCGCCGGCGACAGCATAATCAGCTGCCGCACCTGCGCCGACAGATCCTGCTGCCGCTCGACGAGCAGCGGGCCCGCATAGCCAGCCTCATACAGGGCCAGCAGCAGCCCCATGGTCTGGTGCTGCTGCAGCGCGACGGACAATCCCTCCCGCACCGCCTGCAGAACGCTTTGCCACATAAACGCCAGCTCTGTCGTCACCGGTGCGCAGAGCGAGGTCAGGCGCCCTGGCGGTGGTTCGCTGAGATAACGGGTCTTAAACCTCGTCAGCAGCTCGGGCGTCAGCGATAGCAGATCGGAGCAAAAGAGGCCATTCTCCGGCTGGTTAATCACCTCCAGTTCCACGTCAGCTGGCAAAACAATCAGCTGTTGCGGAGTCGCCAGCACCCGGCTCTCCCCTTGCACAATCACTTTGCTGCCGCGTTTCACCCGACAGAGCGCCGGGGAGAACAGCCGCACGCGATGCAGTCTGCATAGCCGTCGGGTGGTGATCTCCGCCGCGGTTAAGGCGCTATGCTGAAAGTGGATACTCTCCATCAGACCGACCTTTTATTTTAACGCCCGGCCATCGCCGTCAACTGTGCGCTGGCGAGAGCATGGCTATGTAACAGATAGCCGACCAGCGCCCCGCTGGCCCCGGCATCCACCGGCAGCGTGGGGACATCCAGCGCCCATACCGTAAAGCGATAGCGGTGCGGTTTATCTCTCGCCGGCGGACAGGCGCCGCCGAAGCCGGCATAGCCAAAATCGTTGCGGCCCTGGACCGCTCCGCCCGGCAGTGTAGCGCTGTTTTTATCTCCCGCGCCAGCGGGCAGCGAAAAGACGCTGCTGGCGATATTGACCACCGTCCAGTGCCACCAGCCGCTGCCGGTAGGCGCATCGGGATCCCGGACGGTGACCGCGAAGCTGCGCGTGCCCGCCGGGGCGTTTTTCCATGCCAGCTGCGGAGAGACATTGCCTCCGGTACAGCCGAAACCGGCAAACCAGTGCTGCTGGGCCAGCGGCTGCCCGTCACGCATATCATTGCTGCTTACGCTAAACGGCGCGGCCATCGCGCCGCTGCTCACAGCCGCTACCATCGCCACAGCCATGCGGATACCTGTTTTCATCGTCTGCTCCTCGTTGGGGTGAGAAAACAGGGTATGAGAGTCCGCACCAACTGAATGTGCCGAAGCGCCTGCATTTTGTGCCGAAACGCTCACCTGTGCCTGCCGGGCGAAAGATGCTTGCGTGCGCCAGGTGTGCTAATCTACGCGCCATTTTTCGGTGCCGACATTCCCGTTGCTTAAAGGTAGCCCCATGACAGATTCCCTATTCCCCCGCTTAGTGTTAGCCAAAGGACGCGAGAAATCCCTGCTGCGTCGCCATCCGTGGATATTCTCCGGCGGCGTCGCCCGCATGGAAGGTAAAGCCCGCAGCGGTGAAACCATCGATATCGTTGACCATCAGGGAAAATGGCTGGCCCGCGGCGCTTACTCGCCGTCGTCGCAGATCCGCGCCCGCGTGTGGACCTTCGACCGCAATGAAGCCATCGATAGCGCCTTCTTTGAACGCCGTCTGAAGCAGGCGCAAACCTGGCGTGCCTGGCTGGCCGAGCGTGATGGCCTCGACAGCTACCGCCTGATCGCCGGCGAGTCCGATGGCCTGCCGGGCGTCACTATCGACCGCTTTGGCAACTTTTTCGTGCTGCAGCTGCTCAGCGCAGGCGCCGAATACCAGCGCGCCGCCATCATCAGCGCCCTGCAGAACCTGTTCCCGGACTGCGCCATTTACGATCGCAGCGATGTCGCCGTGCGTAAAAAAGAGGGACTGGAGCTGGCCCAGGGGCCGGTGGTGGGCGAATTGCCCCCGGCGCTGCTGCCGATCACCGAGCACGGCATGAAGCTGTTAGTCGATATCCAGGGCGGGCACAAGACCGGCTACTACCTCGACCAGCGCGACAGCCGCCTGGCCACCCGCCGCTATGTCGCGGATAAACGGGTGCTGAACTGCTTCTCCTACACCGGCGGCTTTGCGGTGTCGGCGCTGATGGGCGGCTGCCGCCAGGTCACCAGCGTGGATACCTCGCAGGAGGCGCTCGACGTTGCCCGCCAGAACGTGGAGATCAACGGACTGGATCTGTCCAAAGCGGAGTTTGTGCGCGACGACGTGTTCAAACTGCTGCGTAAATACCGCGATCAGGGAGAGAAATTCGACGTGATCGTGATGGATCCGCCGAAGTTCGTGGAAAATAAAAGCCAGCTGATGGGCGCCTGCCGCGGCTATAAAGATATCAATATGCTGGCGATCCAGCTGCTGAACCCCGGCGGCGTGCTGCTGACATTCTCCTGCTCCGGGCTGATGACCACCGATTTATTTCAGAAAATCATCGCCGATGCCGCAATTGATGCCGGGCGTGATGTACAATTTATAGAACAGTTCCGTCAGGCTGCCGACCACCCGGTGATCGCAACCTACCCGGAAGGGCTGTATCTGAAGGGGTTTGCCTGTCGCGTCATGTAACTTGAAAAACGAAACATGAGCCTCATATAGGGAGTATTCATGTTTCCCAGGAGGTGCCTATGATAGCCAGCAAATTCGGTATCGGCCAACAGGTCCGCCATACGCTCTTGGGCTACCTGGGCGTCATCGTCGATGTCGATCCCGAGTATTCGCTCGCGGAGCCGGAAGAGGATGAAATTGCCGCCAATGACGAACTGCGCGCGGCGCCCTGGTACCATGTGGTGATGGAAGATGATGATGGCCAGCCGATTCACACCTATCTGGCAGAAGCGCAGCTGAGCAGCGAAACCCGCGACGAACACCCGGAACAGCCGTCCCTTGACGAACTGGCCAAAACGATTCGTCAGCAGCTGCAGGCTCCGCGCCTTCGCAACTAAAATAAAACCCCGCTAACGCGGGGTTTTATTTTATTTCGCCAACCCTAGTCGCGGTAGTTCAATGGCCGGGCAGCGATCCATCACTACGCTCAATCCGGCTTCCCTGGCCAGCACCGCAGCCTGCTCATTGATCACCCCCAGCTGCAGCCATAGCGTTTTCGCGCCGATGGCTATCGCTTCCTGCGCTACGCCCCACGCCGCTTCTGAATTACGGAAGACATCAACCATGTCGACCTTTTCCGGAACGTCGGCGAGCGTCGCATACCCCTGTTGTCCCAGCAGCGTCTTGCCCGCCACCTTCGGCGAAACCGGGATAACGTGATACCCCTGATCCAGCAGATACTTCATGACCCGGTAGCTCGGACGATCAGGCTTGTCGCTGGCTCCGACCAGCGCAATCGTCCGTGTCGAGGTCAGGATGCCAGCAATATCATTCTCTTTCATGGTTTCCTCCTGCTATTTCACCTAAGTGTATGCTAATCCGCAGCAGGGGGCCATCCAGCCTAACCCACAGATTCAGCAAAATTTTCATCCCCGATGCTTGCAGCGACAGCCACATTCAGTAATCTGTTTGCAGGTCAAAATGTGGAATGAAAATATGGAACTGACAACACGTACCCTGCCTGCGCAAAAACATATCGCGCTGGTGGCTCACGATCACTGCAAAGATATGCTGATGAAATGGGTTGCTCGCCATCAGGCGCTGCTGGCGCAACATATTTTGTATGCTACCGGCACTACCGGTAATCTCGTCTCCCGGGCTACCGGCCTGGAGGTTAATGCCATGCTGAGCGGTCCGATGGGCGGCGACCAGCAGGTGGGTGCCCTGATTTCAGAAGGCAAAATCGACGTGCTGATCTTCTTCTGGGATCCGCTGAACGCCGTTCCCCACGACCCGGATGTCAAAGCGTTGCTGCGCCTGGCCACCGTCTGGAACATTCCGGTCGCCACTAACGTCTCCACCGCTGACTTTATTATCCAGTCGCCGCACTTCGGTCAACCGCTCGATATTCTGATCCCGGATTATCCACGCTATCTTGCCGAGCGCCTGAAATAATCGAGCCGCGATTACGGCTTCCTGGCCACGGGCACATCCAGCGCCTGCAGGATCTCGACAAACGGCGAAGGTTGCGCCTTGTTAAATAACAGCCATACCCGGTGACGAGCGCGGGTGAGCGCCACGTACAACAGTCTACGCTCCTCCGCATCCGGAAAATCTTCCGGCTGCGGCAGGAGCGCCTGCTCCATAATCGACTCGCGCGCCGGGGCCGGAAACGCATCCTCCCCCTCCTGCAGTCCCAACACAATGACAAAGTCAGCCTGCTGACCTTTGCTGGCATGAATCGTCATAAAATCAAGCTGCAGGTGCGGCCAGCGCGTCGCCGCTTTGTTGAGCGCCTCAGGCTTCAGATGGTGATAACGGGCAAGCAGCAGGATGCGCTGCTCGGGCTTAACGTAACCACTCAGCTTATCCAGAAGATCGTCCAGCTTGTCGTCGGCTAACAGCGTGACGGCCTTTTTATCACCTGCCATAAGGCTGTTCAGCGGTTTGCTTAACTGATGCGGATTTTGCTGGATAAAGCCATTGGCTATTTCGCCGATACGCCCGTTAAAGCGATAGGTGGTATCCAGCGCACAGCAATCCCCTTCGCCAAAGTAGTGGTTGAATGCGGTGGTCAGAGAAAGCTGCGCCCCGCTGAACCGATAGATCGCCTGCCAGTCATCCCCGACGGCAAAGAGCGTGGTTTGGCTATTCTGCCGGCGTAACGCGGCCAACAGCGAGGCTCGCTGCGGCGAAATATCTTGAAATTCATCCACCAGAATGTGTTTCCATGGGCTGACGAAGCGGCCTTTATCGAGAATATTGACCGCCTGATGGATCAGGCCGGAAAAATCGACCGCATTCTCGGCCTTGAGCGCCGCTTTCCAGTCTTTCATCAGAGGCGACATCAGCTTCACCCGTTTACTGAACAGGTCGCGTACCGCTTCCGGCGCCCCGGCAATCATCTCCGCCTGGGAGCCGCCGTGCATGCGCATCAGGCTCACCCAGCGGTCAAGCCGGCTGGCCATCCGCCGCTGCACCTTTTTGTCCTGCCAGAAGTCCCCCTCCGGCAGTTGCCAGCCCATCTCTTCTTCCAGCCACAGGCGCCAACCTTTCGCCTGCGCTTTTTTCTCCTGGCACTGCTTTTGCCAGCTTTTCAGCAGCAATGCGTGGCGGGCCGCAGTATCGCTTTCCAGCTTACTGATAGTGGGCACTTTTTTGCTGCCCTGCTGAATAATATGCAACGCCAGCGAATGGAAAGTACGCGCGGTAATATCATCTGATGCCAGACGCTCGCGGATCCGCTCATCCATTTCCTGCGCCGCCTGGCGGCCGAATGCCAGCAGCAAAATTTGATCTGCCGCGGCTTCTCCCCGCGCCAGCAGCCAGCCCGCTCGCGCCACCAGCACCGAGGTTTTACCGCTGCCCGCTCCCGCCAGCACCAGCAGGGAGCGCTCGCCGTTCACTACCGCACGCGCTTGTGACGCATTGAGCGGGGACGACTCAACGCTATCAAAAAATTCGCGATATTGCTCCAGCATCGCCTCGGTAAAGGCCTGGTTATGGGCCAGACGCGTCGCTTCAATATCGCCTAACCAGCGCTGACACTCCCGCCACAGCTCCCGGCAGTTATCAAAGGCATCAAGCCGACTGGTGGGCATCGGCAAACCAGTCAACGCATGGCGTATATTATCCTGAACATCCGCCACCTGCTGACGGGTTAGCCACTTGCCTTCTGCGCGAGTGTGCTCGATCGTCGCCAGCTGCTGCTTCAGCACGCCGGCGGCGATATCGCTCATCTCCGTGCTCCACTGCTGCCAGAGCGTATGTAAATGATGATAAAAGCGCTGCGTTTCGCTCCACTCGGTACCGTGCAAACGCACGACTTTCCCGTCCGGTAGCACAAACTCCAGTTCGCCCCAGACCAGACCGCGCTTACAATGCACTGACAATAACTGATTGAAAGGGATAAGATACTCATGACGATCGCCGGAAACTTTTACCCCGGCGTTCAGTAGCTGCACCCGATCATAAGGGTGCTGAGCCATGCGTTTGCCCAATGTTGTCGCTTTAAGTTCCATATAATGTCGATTTTCAATCAGGGTGGATTGTTTTTCAGTTTAACCGCCCCGGACCAGGTGCTCCAGCGCAAAAAAACGTTACAATCATCAGGTCTTATTATCCACCGGGCAAAACCGAGGCTTTATGCGTACCATTCTGAATATTTTGAACTTTATCCTTGGCGGTTTCGCCACCACTCTAGGCTGGCTACTCGCCACCCTGGTCAGCATCATTCTGATTGTCACGCTGCCGCTGACTCGTTCCTGCTGGGAAATCACTCGCCTTTCGTTATTTCCCTACGGTAACGAGGCGATTCATGTTGACGAGCTCGAGCCGGGGCGCAAAAACGGTCTACTGAACGCCGGCGGTACCGTTCTGAACATTCTGTGGTTCATTTTTTTCGGCTGGTGGCTCTGCCTGATGCACATTTTCAGCGGTATAGCTCAGTGCCTGACTATCATAGGCATCCCGGTGGGGATCGCGAATTTCAAAATCGCCGCCATCGCCCTCTGGCCGGTGGGTCGCCGGGTCGTTTCTGTGGAAACCGCGCGTGCTGCGCGTGAAGCCAATGCGCGTCGTCGCTTTCAGTAACCGAACGGAACACGGACATGATTAGCCCCCTGCTACGCCGCTACACCTGGAACAGCGCCTGGCTTTATAACGTACGAATTTTTATCGCGCTCTGCGGCACAACGCTGTTTCCCTGGTGGATCGGCGAAGTCAAACTGACCATCCCCCTCACCCTCGGCGTCGTGGCTGCGGCTCTGACCGACCTTGACGACCGTCTGGCTGGCCGTCTGCGTAATCTTGCCATTACTCTGGTTTGCTTTTTTATCGCCTCCGCCTCCGTGGAGCTGCTGTTTCCGTGGCCGCCGCTGTTTGCCCTTGGTTTAACCGTGTCTACCATCGGCTTTATTTTGCTTGGCGGCCTCGGTCAGCGCTATGCGACCATTGCCTTCGGCGCCCTGCTTATCGCCATCTACACCATGCTCGGCGTCACGCTGTACGATCATTGGTATCTGCAGCCGTTGTTCCTGCTGGCGGGGGCCGTGTGGTACAACCTGCTGACGCTGTCCGGGCACCTGATCTTTCCGATTCGTCCATTGCAGGACAACCTGGCGCGTAGCTATGAGCAACTGGCCCGCTATCTTGAGCTCAAATCCCGGCTGTTTGATCCTGACCTTGAGGATGAGAGCCAGGCGCCGCTGTACGATCTGGCGCTCGCTAATGGCCAGCTGGTAGCTACGCTTAACCAAACCAAGGTCTCGCTGCTAACCCGACTGCGAGGCGATCGGGGCCAGCGCGGCACCCGCCGCACCCTGCAGTACTACTTTGTGGCCCAGGATATTCATGAACGCGCCAGCTCATCGCATATTCAGTATCAAACCCTACGCGATCAATTTCGCTATAGCGATGTGATGTTCCGTTTCCAGCGAATGCTTTCGATGCAGGCGCAGGCCTGCCAGAAACTGTCGCGGGCGATTCTGTTACGCGAACCCTATCAGCATGATGCCCATTTTGAACGGGCGTTCATGCATCTCGATGCGGCACTTGAGCGCGTGCGCGCCGGCGGCGCATCCGACGAGCAGCTCAACGCCCTAGGGTATTTACTGAATAACCTGCGCGCTATCGATGCTCAGCTGGCCACCATTGAATCGGTGCAAACCACCGCGCCTGCCGGGAGTAATACCGAGACGCTGCTGGCCGACGACAGACTTGGCGGTCTGAGCGATATCTGGCTGCGCCTGCAGCGCAATATGTCGCCAGAGTCGGCCCTTTTCCGCCACGCAGTACGTATGTCGTTGGTGCTCTGTGCCGGCTATGCCTTTATCCAGTTTACCGGGCTCCAGCATGGCTACTGGATCCTGCTAACCAGCCTGTTCGTCTGTCAGCCGAACTATAACGCCACCCGCCATCGCCTGGCGCTAAGGATTATCGGCACGCTGGTTGGGGTGGCGATCGGCCTGCCGGTCCTGCTGCTGGTTCCCTCTGTTGAAGGGCAACTGCTGTTGATCGTCCTGACCGGCGTGCTGTTTTTTGCCTTCCGTAACGTGCAGTACGCCCATGCCACGATGTTTATTACGCTGCTGGTGCTGCTGTGCTTTAACCTGCTTGGCGAGGGCTTTGAAGTCGCGCTGCCGCGTATCATTGATACGCTGATCGGCTGCGCCATCGCCTGGGCAGCGGTCAGCTTCATCTGGCCGGACTGGAAATTCCGCAACCTGCCGCGGGTGCTGGACCGGGCAATGAACGCGAACTGCCGCTATCTGGACGCGATTCTGGAGCAGTATCATCAGGGCCGCGACAACCGGCTGGCCTACCGTGTCGCGCGTCGTGACGCCTACAACCGTGATGCTGAGCTGGCCTCCGTCGTCTCGAACTTATCGACTGAACCACGCGCGGATGCCACCCAGCGAGAAACCGCCTTTCGTCTGCTATGCCTTAACCACACGTTCACCAGCTACATCTCCGCTCTTGGCGCGCATCGGGAAAAACTGTCCACGCCGGAAATCCTCGCCCTGCTGGATGATGCAGTCTGTTATGTGGATGACGCCTTGCACCATACCCCCGCGGATGAACAGCGGGTGCAACAGGCTTTGAACAGCCTGCAAAGCCGGATCCATCATCTGGAACCGCGCGCGGACAGTAAGGAACCCTTGGTCTTACAGCAGATTGGCCTGCTGCTGGCGCTGCTGCCTGAAATCTGCCGCCTGCAGCAACGGGTCCACGCCCAAACCGAATAACAAGGCTTTTCCGCTACCGGGTAGCCGCCCATTCGAGAAGCTCCTGACGCCGTGGCGTCGGGAGCGCGGCGGCATGTACCCCGGCAATCGCCCCCTCCAGCGCCAGCAATACGCTCAGCGATAAAGAAGCATTATTTACGCGTAGCCTCAACCATGCCTCCTGCGCACCAACTTCCCGCAACGTCCTAACGTCCGGTATGCCCGCGTGAATCAGCTGCAATTCCATATGAAAGCTGATATTGGGTAAATCCTTCAGGCGGCCCGACGCCCGTCGGCAGTTCTTTTCGCGCTGCGCACTCTGCCACGACAGTAGCGATAGCCGAAAAAGCTGCTGCTCATCGCGCCATAAAGTGTCGTCAATTTGATAATACTTCAGCGGCACTATGCGGCCGTGTCGGCGCAGCGTTAACAGAGGATTACGATGTTCCACCCGATAAGCAGCGCTCTGCTCGCAGGCCTTCAGATAAATGTTCCCCTCGGCCACCATCGCAAACACCGTATCATCAATAGCCAGGCTGTAGCCGCCAAAGAGCGGACGAGTATGCAGTTGACCCAGCGGTGAGACGCAGGCCTGAAATTGCGGGAGCCGCGGACAAACTAGTTTTCTCATGATCATTCCTTTGTTAATCATGTAATTAAACTTAAGTTGTTAACGGATCCGCTAAGAGAAAACATAAGGGACTTCCCGGGCAGCAGCAAGATGATTTTCGCCGACTTTTTCACCAGAATGCGGTTTTGCGAGACGCTTTCAGAAAATCGCAAGCGTTGCAGCAATCGACAGGGAGAAATGAAACCATTAGCGCGCGTTAAGGATTGGATAATGCAGGGGCTTCTTTTGACAGATAAGGAACCACGAGAAGCGATTAAATTCCCGGCAGCAAAATGGCAAATTGCGGTTGATCTTTTCCCCTGGCGAAGATACTGTATATGCATACAGTAACTAAAGGCGGGATAGACTATGTTTACTTCAGCTCACGCAAACCGTTCAGCACAGGCTTCTGCTCCGGCAGGCCACTACGCTCATCGTTCTGGCGAACAGAACACCAATGGGCTGATCAGTGAAATTGTCTATCGTGAAGATCAACCCATGATGACGCAGTTATTGCTGCTACCTTTATTACAGCAGCTGGGTCAACAGTCGCGCTGGCAGCTGTGGCTCACGCCGCAACAAAAGCTCAGCCGCGAATGGGTTCAGTCCGCCGGTCTGCCGCTGTCCAAGGTCATGCAAATTAGCCAGCTCTCTCCCAGCCATACCATAGACTCAATGATCCGTGCCCTGCGCACGGGTAATTATAGTGTGGTTATCTGCTGGCTGGCGGAGGAGTTAACCGCTGACGAACACGAACGTCTCGTTAACGCTGCCCAGGTAGGGTCCGCGATGGGATTCATCATGCGCCCGGTGCGAAATCAGGGCACGCTCGGCAGACAACTCAGCGGGCTAAAAATTCACTCAAATTTGTATCATTGAGTGAAATTAGGATTATTCCTGGAATTTTTTTTACCGCTGGGAAAGGTACAGCGTTTTTTATGGTCTTTTTCGCGGAATGCCTGCCACACGGGGATTTCTGTCTTTTTTTCGTGTACGAAAATCAACCATATTTGTTAAATATTGTGTACACAACCCTTTTTTTTCATATGCCTGACAGAGTTCACACTTGTAAGTTTCGAACTAAGTTGTAGACTTTACATCGCCAGGGGTGATCGGCTTACGCTGCATGTATCAGCATAGTTAACAACAAGTCACGCCCCCGGTGAAGGATTTAACCGTGAGGTCTTTTGTAACTTCATGGCGAATTTTGGATGATAATGAGGCGCAAAAAATGAAAAAGACAGCTATCGCGATTGCAGTGGCACTGGCTGGCTTCGCTACCGTAGCGCAGGCCGCTCCGAAAGATAACACCTGGTATGCAGGTGGTAAACTGGGTTGGTCCCAGTATCACGACACCGGTTTCTACGGTAACGGTTTCCAGAACAACAACGGTCCGACCCGTAACGATCAGCTTGGTGCTGGTGCGTTCGGTGGTTACCAGGTTAACCCGTACCTCGGTTTCGAAATGGGTTATGACTGGCTGGGCCGTATGGCATATAAAGGCAGCGTTGACAACGGTGCTTTCAAAGCTCAGGGCGTTCAGCTGACCGCTAAACTGGGTTACCCGATCACTGACGATCTGGACATCTACACCCGTCTGGGCGGCATGGTTTGGCGCGCTGACTCCAAAGGCAACTACGCTTCTACCGGCGTTTCCCGTAGCGAACACGACACTGGCGTTTCCCCAGTATTTGCTGGCGGCGTAGAGTGGGCTGTTACTCGTGACATCGCTACCCGTCTGGAATACCAGTGGGTTAACAACATCGGCGACGCGGGCACTGTGGGTACCCGTCCTGATAACGGCATGCTGAGCCTGGGCGTTTCCTACCGCTTCGGTCAGGAAGATGCTGCACCGGTTGTTGCTCCGGCTCCGGCTCCGGCTCCGGAAGTGGCTACCAAGCACTTCACCCTGAAGTCTGACGTTCTGTTCAACTTCAACAAAGCTACCCTGAAACCGGAAGGTCAGCAGGCTCTGGATCAGCTGTACACTCAGCTGAGCAACATGGATCCGAAAGACGGTTCCGCTGTTGTTCTGGGCTACACCGACCGCATCGGTTCCGAAGCTTACAACCAGCAGCTGTCTGAGAAACGTGCTCAGTCCGTTGTTGACTACCTGGTTGCTAAAGGCATCCCGGCTGGCAAAATCTCCGCTCGCGGCATGGGTGAATCCAACCCGGTTACTGGCAACACCTGCGACAACGTGAAAGCTCGCGCTGCCCTGATCGATTGCCTGGCTCCGGATCGTCGTGTAGAGATCGAAGTTAAAGGCTACAAAGAAGTTGTAACTCAGCCGGCGGCTTAAGTTATAACCGATAAAAAAAACCCGCTTCGGCGGGTTTTTTTTATGCCCTCTCGCCCACTTTAGCGGCTGAGAGCTGTGAAGCAGCCCCCGGCCAGGGCAACCACCAGCAGGCGGGTCGACGATCCTACCTGGCTATTCTTTCCCTAACAGTACCTGCAGATCGTGCTTCAGGCTCGACATTTTGCTGGCATATTTCTCTTTGTGCTCGGCATCTTCAATCAGCTGGACGATGGTTTCAGACAAGGTTTTGCCCCGCCGCTGCGCCAGGCCAGCAAGTCGCTGCCAAACGACAAACTCAAGGTCGATAGACTTCTTACGCGTATGCTGATGCTCAGCGTTAAAATGGCGTTTCCGTCGCGCGCGGATAGTCTGCTTCATGCGGTTCATCAGCGCCGGATTCATATGCTGCTCAATCCAGGCATGCACCAGCACAGGTTCATTCTCGAGCGTCAGCAAGTCATCTACCGCAGCTTGCGCAGCGCTGGCCTCAATGTAGCGGGTAATCAGCTCACCTTCCCGGTGCTTCTTTACCAGATATTTCCATTTCCAGCCGCTTTCAAGATTTTCCAGTTGTTGATATTTCATTGCGATCTCAATGTGACCGTGTAACTCATTTCAGGATATCAGTTTTTTTCTGATGTGCTGAATATAAATCATTATTCGTGAAGTCTGCGACCGGGTAATCATCAGGGTAACCATAATCCTCCGTGTGCTCGGTCGCGGCATCAGGTATAATTGCGCGCTTTACATCTAACTAAAAAACAGCGACTTTGACCATTACGAAACTGACCCGAACCGACCTTGCGCCTGATCTGGAAGCTTACCAGGCGCTGTTTGCTCAAGCTGAACTTTCCCATCCGGCCCCCTCCCTCTCGGGCGATCTGCAGCCGCGTTTGTTCTATGGGCTTGAGCAGCTGCTGTACACGCCGGCAGTCTCCTCCTTCATGCTGGTGAAAGCCCCTGAAGAGCCGGAATATCTGCAATGGCTGGCGGCTGAAACCCGGACTCTGCACGAGCCTGCCGCACCGCTTTACGGCGTCCGCTATGAGGTAACCGACGCTCAGGTGACGCTCGCACCGGCGCAGGGCGCTGAGGATAATTTCGCCAGTACTGCCCCGGTCGTGATGGCCGATTGGGTAGAAGCGGAACAGCTGTTTGGCTGCGTACGCCAGTTTAACGGTGCAATCACCCTCCAGCCTGGGCTGGTCCATCAGGCCAACGGCGGCGTGCTTGTGCTTTCGCTACGTACACTGCTGGCGCAACCGCTGCTGTGGGTGCGTCTGAAAAATATGGTGACTCGTCAGCGCTTTGACTGGCTTTCTATGGATGAATCGCGTCCGCTGCCGGTCAGCATTCCCTCCATGCCGCTGAGTCTGAAAATCATCCTGGTGGGCGAACGCGAATCGCTGGCCGATTTCCAGGAAATGGAGCCGGAGCTGGCTGCGCAGGCGATCTATAGCGAGTATGAAGACACTCTGCAGTTTGCTGACGCCGACACGCTAAAGGCCTGGTGCCAGTGGGTATGGCAGAATGCGCAGCAGCTGGAGCTCCCGGGCCCGGCAGCCGATGCCTGGCCTCTGCTGATCGATGAGGGAACGCGCTATACCGGCGACCAGGAGACCCTGCCGCTCAGTCCGCTATGGATAACCCGCCAGCTGCGGGAGGCTGCCGCCTTCTGCGAAGGAGAGGAGATTACCGGCGAAGCGATGCAGACCATGCTGGCGCGCCGGGTATGGCGTGAAGGCTACCTGGCGGAGCGTATGCAGGATGAAATCCTGCAGGAACAGATCCTGATTGAAACCGAAGGCGAATGCGTCGGGCAGATCAACGCCCTGTCGGTGATCGAATTCCCCGGTCATCCACGCGCGTTCGGTGAACCTTCACGCATCAGCTGCGTCGTGCACATTGGCGATGGCGAATTTATCGACGTCGAACGTAAAGCCGAGCTGGGCGGTAACATTCATGCGAAAGGCATGATGATCATGCAGGCTTTTCTGATGTCCGAGCTCGAGCTGGAGCAGCAGCTTCCCTTCACTGCTTCGCTGACCTTTGAGCAGTCCTACAGTGAAGTGGATGGCGACAGTGCCTCCATGGCGGAACTCTGCGCCTTAATCAGCGCCCTGGCCAATGTACCGATAAATCAGAGCATCGCGATCACCGGCTCCGTCGACCAGTTTGGTCGCGTGCAGCCGGTCGGCGGCCTGAACGAGAAAATTGAAGGCTTCTTCACTATCTGTCAGCAGCGCGGTTTAACCGGCAAACAGGGAGTGATTATCCCTGCCGCCAACGTTCGTCATCTCAGCCTGAGCCACGAGCTACGTCAGGCCGTTGCCGACAACCAGTTTGCTATCTGGGCCATTGACGATATTACCGAAGCGCTGCCGATGTTGACCCAGCTGATGTGGGACGGTGAAGGACAGACGCTGCGACAAACCATTCAGGAGCGGATAGCGCAGGCGACCCAGCAAGAGACTCGCCATCGTTTTCCGTGGCCGCTACGCTGGTTAGGTGGGACAAGTTCTAACTGATCGGACTTGTTCAGCTTACACGTGTTAGCTATCCTGCGTCCCGAACTTAAAATAAGGCTTACTGAAAACATGGTAGATAAACGCGAATCCTATACAAAAGAAGATCTTCTTGCCTCTGGTCGTGGTGAACTGTTCGGCGCGAAAGGCCCGCAGTTACCGGCACCAAACATGCTGATGATGGACCGCGTCATCAAAATGACCGAAACCGGTGGTAACTACGATAAAGGTTATGTTGAGGCAGAACTCGACATCAATCCTGACCTGTGGTTCTTCGGTTGCCACTTTATCGGCGATCCGGTGATGCCGGGCTGCCTGGGCCTGGATGCTATGTGGCAGCTGGTCGGGTTCTATCTTGGCTGGCTGGGCGGCGAAGGCAAAGGCCGCGCGCTGGGCGTTGGCGAAGTGAAATTCACCGGTCAGGTTCTGCCGACCGCGAAAAAAGTCACCTACCGCATCCACTTCAAGCGCATTGTTAACCGTCGTCTGATTATGGGACTTGCGGATGGTGAAGTGCTGGTTGACGATCGTCTGATCTACACCGCGAACGATCTGAAAGTGGGTCTGTTCCAGGATACTTCCGCTTTCTGATAACATTCAGTAGCGATTAAAAGGCGAAGCCCCCGCTATGCGGAGGCTTCTTTTTTAAAGAGACAGTGTCAGGCCGTTAGTACCCTGTCCTCCATGGCTTCTCGCCAGCCTCCCAGCCACCATGAGCGTTGATTCAGGCTCTGGTATGGACACATTTCTTTCGATCTTCCCGCGATACCCGCCTGATATCCGCGTTGGTGTGCCCGTTCCAGGCGATCTCGTTTTTGTCTCTTCATGCCTCGTTTCCCTCATTCTTTGATCTGGTGGAAAAGAAAACAGTGGTCGCAAATTGTGCAGCCACGGGTTACGAATACCGCGAAAAGAAGGCAACGTCAATGCGCAAAATTCACGCCAGTGTCATATTTGTGACCTATATAAGAGTTCATTTTTTGTTCGCTCGGCGCAGCCGCCGGTAACAAACTGACCTGGCAAAAAAAATGCCGCGCGGCCCAGGTGAACCGCGCGGCAGATCATTATGATGAATTTTACTTATGGCAGACGATTAAGCTCGCTGGCAATGGCAGCCGCCTCCTGGCTCCACGCCTGCGCCAGGGTCTTGACCATCGCGTCATAACCATCCTGTTCCTGCCTGAGGACGATGTTAAACGGGCGTTTAATCAGCTGTCCCTGATGCTTCAGCAGCCACTCGCCGCTAACGATAACCCGCCCGTCATAGCGACCATGAAAGCCATTGACCGCAACGTTGAGGGTATCCTGCTCGCTCCCCAGCGGCTGGGACGACACTACCCAGCCCGGCAACTGCTGGCTGAGATTCGCCACCAGCGTAGTGCGCAGCTGCTGATCCAGCGGACTGGCCCACAGATTATTATTGGCGATCACATACTGCACGTCGGTGGTCTGATAGACCACCCCGTTACCCGCCAGATAATCCGGGATGCTGACCTGCTCTACCCACAGCAGACGTGCCCCCTGACTGGCGGCGCTCTGCGCGCCGCCCTGCACAACCGGTAGCTGATAGTATGTCTTGCTTTCCCCGCCGCTACTGCACGCCGTCAGTACGCATACGGCTGCCGCCAGTAACCATTTTTTCATTATTTCGCTCCCTTCGGCTGTGGATCTTTTTTATCCTTCGCCTCAAATACCAGCGCATTGCTCTTATCATTTAGCGTTTTCAGAACCGGCTGCAGCTCACGCAGCACCTGATCCAGACGCTGCATATCGGCCACCATCTTATTGTAGGCCGCAGAGCCCGGCTGGAAGCCCTGCATGCTACGGTTCAGCTCACGCAGCGTCGTCTGCATATCGGCGGGCAGCTGCTG
Source organism: Klebsiella sp. 28 (assembly GCF_018223905.1). NCBI lineage: Bacteria > Pseudomonadati > Pseudomonadota > Gammaproteobacteria > Enterobacterales > Enterobacteriaceae > Klebsiella > Klebsiella sp. 28. Next base: position 21,065 of record NZ_JAGRQY010000088.1, on the reverse strand, counting down.
CATTGACTGGCTGGAGGTGATCTTATTCAGATTATCCAGCGTGGTCTGCACGTGCTGCATCGTCTTCTCGCTCTGCGCCAGGGTGCTGGTCGCCTGCTCCAGCAGCGGATTAATCGGCAGGTTATTAATCTTATCCAGCGCATCCATCAGACGCTGCTGGATCTGTGCCAGTCCACCGCTGATGGTCGGGATAATCGGATAGCCGTTAAACTCCTGTATTTTCCCGCGCGGGGGCGCCTTCGGATAGAAGTCGAGATCGATATACAGCGCGCCGGTCACCAGGTTACCGGTTTTCAGCGAGCCGCGCAGTCCGCGGTTGATCAGATCGTCAATGTGGGCGCGAATATTCGGATCGCCGCCAAGCTGATTAATCAGCCGTTGCGGTTCAACCCGCACTTCCACTGGAATACGATAGTCATCGTTCAAACGCTGCTTCAGCCCCGGAATAAAGAACGGCACTTTGCCGACGGTGCCCAGACGGATACCGCGGAACTCCACCGGCGCGCCCGGCTGCAGGCCGCGAACCGAGTCTTTGAAGAACATGACGTAATCGATATGCTCGGTAAAGACTGAATCCTGGATGCTCTTCTGATCGTCAAACAGATGGTATTCCGTTTTATTCGCCACCGGCTCGCCGAGGTCCAGTCCTTCAGGAATATCGAAGCTCACCCCGCCGCCAAACAGCGTCGACAGCGAGCCCATCTCGACGCGCATCCCCGCCGAGGTCAAATCTACAGCGATCCCGCTGTCTTTCCAGAAACGAACGTTGGTGGTCACCAGGCGATCGTTCGGCGCATTGATGAACAGCTGGTAAGTTATACGACGTTTCTGCGTGTCGAAGGTGCTGGTTTCCACTGACCCCACGCGATAGCCGCGGAACAACACCGGATCGCCCGGCGACAGCTGACCCGCCTTGCTGCTTTCCAGCAGAATACGGATCCCCTTGGCATCCGGCGAGGCCAGCGGCGGAGAATCCAGTAGCGGATACTGAGCTGGCACCGAACCTTTCGTTCCCGGCTGCAGTTCAATATAGGCCCCGGACAACAATGTCCCAAGACCGCTGATCCCCTCGCGCCCAACCTGCGGTTTTACCACCCAGAAGACGGAATCGTTGTGCAGCAGCTTCTGCATCCCGGAATTGAGGCGGGCTTTGATTTCCACGTGGGTGAGATCGTCGGTCAGCGTCGCGCTCTCCACCACCCCAACGTCTACGCTGCGGCTCTTGATCCGGGTTTTTCCCCCTTCAATCCCTTCCGCGTTGGTGGTGATCAGCGTGACCTCAGGCCCCTGATGGCTGTAATGATAAAACAGGATCCATGCCCCGATTAGCGCAGTGACGATAGGGAAGATCCACACCGGTGACCAGTTCTTCACCTTCTGCACTTTCGCTTCTCCGCTCTTATTTTCCATGTTGTTGTATTTCCTCATGGCTTGAATCTGGCTCACGATCCCACAGTAAACGGGGATCAAATGTCATGGCTGAAAACATGGTCATCACCACCACCAGCGCAAACATGACCGCGCCGATGGCTGGATAGATATTCATTAATCCTCCCATGCGGACCAGCGCAGAGAGCACGGCGATGACAAAAACGTCAATCATTGACCAGCGGCCAACAAATTCCACCACCTCATAGATCAGATGCATGCGCTCCGAATCTCGCGCGCCGTTGCCGTTGGCGTTCCAGCATAACCAGGCGATAGCGATCATCTTCAGCGTCGGCACCATAATACTGGCGATAAAGATCACCAGCGCCACCGGATAAGAACCTTCGCTCCACAGTAAAATCACCCCGGCCATAATGGTCGATGGCATTTTATCGCCCAGCAGATCGGTGATCATGATCGGCATAATGTTGGCAGGGAGATAAAGGATAAATGACGTCACCAGCAGCGCCAGCGTCCACTGCAGGCTATTTTTGCGCCGCGCCGTTCCTTTACTGTTACAGCGCGGGCAGACGGTCTGATCGACCGGCAACACCGCCGTACAGCAGGCACAGGAGCGCAGCCCCTGACGGATACCGGTCACCCCGACCTTCAGCGGCTGGGTAATGGCCGGCATGGGGGCAATATCATCCCATAGCCAGCGGCGGTCGACGCACTGAAAAGTACGTAACTGCAGCAGGCAAAACATACACCAGGGAACAAAGCTCAGACCGATGCCGATATCACCGTAGGCCATCAGCTTGACGAAGCTCACCAGCACGCCGGCAAGAAAGATCTCCGCCATCCCCCAGGTTTTCAGTTGAAAGAGAATTCGCGCAAGGAACGTCTTCAGGCCGGCAGGCATTCTGACCCGATTAACCAGCAGCAAAATGGTGACCAGGCAAAACGCCGGCACTAATTGAACAAAGAGTAAAAAGAAAGTCCCGAGACTGGCGTAATCCTCGGTAAACAGTACGTTGGGAATTTCCAGCAGCTCTATTTCGCTACTGATGCCGCCCACTTTCATATAGATAAAAGGGAACAGGTTGGCCAGCAGCAGCATAAACAGCGCGACCAGCGCATACGCCGTGGGACGCTGGCGAGGCGCGTCCCACGTGGTGGTTAACGTTGTACCGCAGCGCGGGCAGGCGGCTTTCTGGCGATGCTCAAGCTGCGGCAAAGCCACCAGCAAATCACATTGGGGACATAGAATATGTCGCGCAGCATGATGATGATCGCACATGACAACTCCTCGGCTCAGGCGCCGTTCTTTAATCCTTCGAGATATTCCCAGCGTTCAAAGGCCGCTTCCAGCGCCTGCTCCGCTTCGGCTAGCTGCGCCAGCACCTGCTGCGTGCGATCGTGCGGTTGACCGAAGAAATCGGGATCGGCAACCTGATCCTGCAGCGTCTGCAGTTCGGCCTCGAGAGCCTCCAGCTTCTGCGGCAGTTGTTCCAGCTCGCGCTGCAGGTTATAGCTTAGTTTGTTCCCGCCGCGTTTGACAGTTTCTGCTTTTGGCTGAGCGACTTCCGTCGTTTTTTTAACGACCGTCTGCTTTTGCGCCAAAGACTGGGCCTGCTGACCGCGGGCGTCGTGATAGCCGCCGACGTACTGGCCAATACGACCGCCGCCTTCGAAGATCCAGCACTCGGTCACGGTATTGTCGACAAACTGACGATCGTGGCTCACCAGCATCACGGTCCCCTGATAGCCATCGATCAGCTCTTCCAGCAGCTCCAGCGTTTCAACATCGAGGTCGTTAGTCGGTTCATCAAGGATCAGCAGATTGCTGGGTTTCAGGAACAGCCGGGCCAGCAGCAGGCGGTTACGTTCCCCTCCGGAAAGCGCACGTACCGGGGTCATCGCTCGTTTCGGATGGAACAGGAAGTCCTGTAGATAACCCAGCACATGGCGTGGCTTACCGTTAACCATTACCTCCTGTTTGCCTTCCGCCAGGTTGTCCATCACCGTTTTATCCGGATCCAACTCCGCGCGGTGCTGGTCGAAGTAGGCGACCTCCAGCTTGGTGCCAACATGGATCCGCCCGCTGTCGGCCTGCAGCTGGCCGAGCATCAGCTTCAGCAACGTGGTTTTCCCGCAGCCGTTGGGGCCGATCAGGGCGATCTTGTCGCCGCGCTGGATCTGTGCGGAGAAATCCTTCACCAGCACTTTGCCGTCAACCTGATAGTTGACGTTTTCCATCTCAAAGACGATTTTGCCGGAACGGGAAGCCTCCTCAACCTGCATCTTCGCGCTGCCCATCACTTCCCGACGCTCACCGCGCTCGCGGCGCATCGCCTTCAGCGCGCGGACTCGGCCTTCGTTACGGGTCCGGCGCGCTTTGATTCCCTGACGGATCCACACCTCTTCCTGGGCCAGCTTGCGGTCAAATTCTGCATTCTGCAGTTCTTCGACCCGCAGGGCTTCTTCTTTATCGAGGAGATACTGATCGTAATTTCCCGGATAGGTCACCAGCTTGCCACGATCGAGGTCGACAATGCGCGTCGCCATATTGCGGATAAAGGAACGGTCATGCGAAATAAAGATAATCGTGCCTTTAAAGGTTTTCAGGAAACCTTCCAGCCAGTCGATGGTTTCGATATCGAGGTGGTTAGTGGGCTCATCCAGCAGCAGCACGCGCGGCCCACTGACCAGGGCGCGGCCCAGCGCCGCTTTACGTAGCCAGCCGCCGGACAGCGACGCCAGCTGCGCATTGGCGTCAAGGCCCAGCTGCTCAATCACTTCGTTAATGCGGCTGTCCAGCTGCCATAGTCCCAGGTTATCGAGCTGCTCCTGCAGGCGCGCCAGTTCATTTAAATTTTTGTCGCTCGGATCGGTCATCACCTGATGCGACACGTCATGGTAGGCTTTCAGATAAGCCGCCTGCTCGGCGATCCCTTCGGCGACAAAATCGTATACCGTACCAGCAACGTTACGCGGCGGATCCTGCTGCAGACGCGCCACGATCAGGTCCTGTTCATAAATGATGCGTCCGTCATCCAGCCCCTGTTCGCGGTTGAGGATCTTCATCAGGGTAGATTTACCGGCGCCGTTGCGTCCGACGAGGCAGACGCGTTCGTTATCTTCAATATGCAGCTCGGCATTATCCAGCAGCGGCGCATCGCTGAAGGAAAGCCAGGCGCCGTGCATACTAATCAGTGACATTATTTATTCCTTTCAGGCTGCGGTAATCAGCCAGCAGTTGTGGATCTGACGGTTGCGGGCAAAATCCTGCGACAGCGTTTTTTGCGAAATCTCTTGCGCCTTCAGGCCAAGCGCCGCCAGCCCGTCATGATCCATACGGAAACCGCGTTTGTTATTCGAGAACATAATGGTGCCGCCTTTACGCAGCAGACGTTTTAGATCGGTCATCAGGCGAATGTGATCGCGCTGGACGTCAAACGCATCTTCCATTCGTTTGGAGTTGGAAAAGGTCGGCGGATCGATAAAGATCAGATCGAACTGCTCGGTGCTCTCCCGCAGCCAACCCAGCACGTCCGCCTGCATCAGGCGATGCGCGCGGCCGGTCAGGCCATTGAGACGCAGGTTGCGTTCCGCCCACTCCAGGTAGGTGCGTGACATATCCACCGTGGTGGTGGATCGTGCACCGCCGAGGCCTGCGTGGACGCTGGCGCTGCCGGTATAGGAAAACAGGTTCAGGAAGTCCTTACCTTTACTCATCTGGCCGAGCATGCGACGGGCGATACGGTGGTCGAGGAACAGACCGGTATCCAGGTAGTCGGTGAGGTTGACCCACAGGCGCGCGTTATACTCCTGTACCTCAATAAAGTCGCCCTTCTCCGCCATCTTCTGATACTGGTTTTTCCCCTTCTGCCGTTCACGGGTTTTCAGCACCAGCTTGTTAGGCGCCATGTCCAGTACGGCGATAGTCGCAGCGATGATGTCGAACAGACGCTGGCGCGCCTTATGCGCGTCGACGGTTTTCGGCGGGGCATACTCCTGGACCACCACCCAGTCGGCATAGCGGTCAATGGCCACGTTGTATTCCGGTAGATCAGCATCGTACAGGCGATAGCATTCAATTCCTTCCTGGCGGGCCCATTTTTCAAACTTCTTCAGGTTCTTACGCAGACGGTTAGCAAAATCCTCCGCCAACATCGCCGGCTTGCCGCCTTCGCTCTCCGCCAGGTGATAATTCTTCTGCACGCAGTCCAGCGGGCCGTTCTTGGCTTTAAACTGCTTGTCGGCACGCAGCTGCAGGCAACTCAGCAGCTCCGGCGAAGCGCTGAATACCGACAGGTTCCAGCCGCCGAACTGACTTTTCATTATCCGGCCAAGCAGGCTGTGCAGAGCGATCAGCGCTGGCTCGCTTTCCAGACGTTCGCCGTACGGCGAACGTCNNCGTACGGGCCTTTCGGCAGCGGGTTGTTCAGTTGGGCGACGTCTTTCACGTCAAAATCGATCAGCTCGCCAATGCCGGCGCGGCGGGCGTTGCGGCGCGCGCGCTCGATTACGCGCGCGTCGACGTCTGAGCCGTAGAAGCGTGACTCATACGCTGCCAATCCCTGACGAGCGCGGGTTTGCGCTTCCGCCTTCACCTCTTTCCAGATGGCGTCATCGTGCTGCGCCCAGCCGCCAAAGCCCCAGTGGCCACGGTGCAGGCCCGGCGCGCGGTCGGTCGCCAGCATCGCCGCTTCAATCAGCAGGGTACCGGAGCCGCACATCGGATCGAGCAGCGGCGTACCCGGTACCCAGCCAGAGCGCATGACGATCGCCGCCGCGAGATTTTCTTTGATCGGCGCCATTCCGGTACCATCGCGATAGCCGCGCAGGTGCAGGCCTTCGCCGCTCAGATCCAGCGAGATGTGCGCCGTCTCTTTGTTCAGCCAGACGTTGATCCGCAGATCGGGCGACTCACGATCGACGTTCGGGCGCGGCAGATTCTTACGGGTGAAGCTGTCGACAATGGCGTCTTTAACCTTCAGCGCGCCGTACTGGCTGTTACGGATCTCGTCATTGAGGCCGCTAAAATGCACCGCGAAGGTGGCGCCAGGGTTGAACATCTCCGTCCACGGAATGGCCTGTACGCCGAGGTACAGATCCAGATCGCTGTATACGCGACATTCGCCCAGCGGCAGCATGATGCGCGAAGCCAGCCGGCTCCACATCAGGCTTTGATACAGCAGGCGCGTATCCCCCTGAAAATGGACCCCGCCCTGGACTACCTGGCAGTCCGTCGCGCCAAGCCCTTCCAGTTCAGTTTTTAACAGCTCTTCCAGCCCACGAGCCGTACTGGCAAACAGAGAATTCATATCGTCACTTTTACTTAAAGAAAATTGGTGCGCATTATAGCCAATATGTGCCCTATGTCATAAAGTTATAGGCTTATTTTTGGAACCCGGAGGCAGCGTATGGTAACGCTATCGCGACTTTTTATTCATCCTGTTAAATCCATGCGCGGCATGGGCCTGACCCACGCCTTTGCTGATATCAGCGGCCTGGCCTTCGATCGCCTGTTTATGGTCACCGAAACCGACGGGACCTTTATTACCGCTCGCCAGTTTCCGCAAATGGTGAAATTTATTCCGGCGCCGCTGCATGATGGCCTTCACCTGACCGCACCGGACGGCAGCAGCGCCGTGGTGCGTTTTAGCGATTTCGCCACGCAGGCCGAGCCGACCGAAGTCTGGGGCAACCATTTTACCGCCCTCATCGCGCCCGCCGCCGTTAACCAGTGGCTCAGCGGCTTTTTCAAGCGCGATGTCCAGCTGCGCTGGCTGGGGCCGCAGCTAACCCGCCGGGTAAAGCGCCATGATGCGGTGCCGCTCTCCTTCGCCGACGGCTACCCTTACCTGCTGGCTAACGAGGCCTCCCTGCGCGATCTGCAACAGCGCTGCCCGGCCAGCGTAAGCATAGAACAGTTTCGCCCTAACCTTGTGGTCACCGGCGCGGCGGCCTGGGATGAAGATAGCTGGAAAGTGATCCGCATCGGCGAGGTGGTGTTTGACGTCGCTAAGCCGTGCAGCCGCTGCATTTTTACCACCGTCAGCCCGGAGCGCGGTCAGAAGCATCCCGCCGGGGAGCCGCTGGAAACCTTAAAGCGTTTTCGTACCGCGCTGGACAATGGCGATGTCGATTTTGGCCAGAACCTGATTGCCCGCAACAGCGGGGTGATCCGGGTGGGAGATGAAGTGGAAATCCTTACCCGCGGCCCGGCGAAAGCCTACGGGGCAGGTGAAAGCGACGATACCCCGGCTCCCGAGGCGCAGCAGCAGGCTACGGTTGCCATCGAATGGCAGGGTCAACAGTTTACCGGCAATAACCAGCAGGTGCTGCTGGAGCAACTGGAACAACAGGGCATTCGCGTACCCTATTCGTGTCGGGCGGGGATCTGCGGCAGCTGCCGCATCCGGCTGGAAGAGGGAGAAGTGAGTCCGTTAAAGAAAAACGCGGTTGCCGGGGATGGCACTATTCTCGCCTGCAGCTGTGTACCGAAAACAGCGCTACGCCTGGCGCCTTAAACCGCCTGCCCCAGACTGTAGCTGACCGCGCTCTGCGCCGGCTGCAGTCTGTCATTCATGATTTTAATGACATCGCCCAGCTGCATGACGCGGCCGGCAAGGGTGAGACCCGGCTGAGCCAACAGACAGAGCGCGGCGTTATCGCCCGGCTCCACCACCAGTAAATTCACCTGCTCGCCGGTATCGCTCAGCCAAACGCAGGCGGCGTCGCCGCCGCTCGGCTGCCAGTGATGGGTATGGGCGATAAAGTGCCAGCTTTTCGGCATCTGCGGTTTGAGAAAACGGATGGCGGTGAGCGCGTTAAGGACTAATTCCGCCCGCTGCTCTTTCGATAGCTCGAGATCGCGACATTTTTCTTCAAAAGAGAAATAGAGCGCGGCGTCATCAACGCAAAATCCCGAAGGGGCAAAGGCATCCGGAGTCAGCATGCGCCGGGCGAAGCGCGAGCGAAATAACATGCCATTGGCCAGATCGAGCATCATGCGGTCGTGCTCTTCATCGTAATACCAACGCCAGTTATCGTCAGGTTTAATCCGCATTTTTCCCCCTGTCCCCTTTCATACGCCTCTGCAAAGTTGTTGCGACTTACCGCAGAATATTTTCTAAAATTAAGAAAAGTCTAAAATGTTTAAATAAGCAACAGTGAGGGAATATAAAACAACCAGGGCCGGAAATAAAGCCCTGGGTGGGATTCAGAGGAGGAAAAGATTAGATGTGGGTAACAATTTCTTTAATCAGCGGCGGACCTTTAAAAATAAATCCAGAATAGATCTGCACCAGCGATGCCCCGGCGGCAATCTTTTCCCGCGCGGCAATCACCGAATCAATGCCGCCCACGCCGATGATAGGCAAACGGCCATTCAGCTCAGCGGAGAGCATACGGATAATTTCAGTGCTTTTTAATTGTAATGGACGACCGCTAAGCCCGCCGGTCTCATCGCAATGTTTCATTCCCTGAACCAGGGAACGATCGAGGGTGGTATTGGTTGCAATCACGCCATCAATATTATGACGCACGAGGCTATCGGCAACCTGGATCAATTCCTCAGGCAAAAGATCCGGCGCGATCTTTACGGCGACCGGGACATATTTTTGATGCTTCTGCTGCAGCTCGAGCTGCTTATTTTTAATACCGGAGAGTAAATCATCCAGCGCTTCGCCGTATTGCAGCGTGCGCAGCCCTGGGGTATTCGGCGAGGAGATATTAATGGCGATATACCCGGCGTACGGATAGACTTTTTCCATACAAATCAGGTAATCATCTTTCCCGTGCTCAACCGGCGTATCTTTATTTTTGCCGATATTGATACCCAGCACGCCGTCAAAATGCGCCTTTTTCACATTCTCAACCAGGTTATCGACGCCATGGTTATTAAAGCCCATGCGGTTGATCAATCCCTCGGCATCAACCAGACGGAAGATCCTTGGCTTATCGTTGCCCGGCTGCGGACGCGGCGTCACGGTGCCGATCTCAATCGAACCAAACCCCATCGCGCCCAGCGCGTCAATGCATTCCCCATTTTTATCCAGCCCGGCCGCCAGACCCAGCGGGTTTTTAAAGGTTAGCCCCATGCAGGTGACAGGCCTGGCCGGTACCTTCTGGCGAACCAGCATTTCCAGCGGCGTCCCGGTGACACGGCGTAATTGTTGAAAGGTAACTTCATGAGCGCGCTCAGGATCGAGCTGAAAAAGGGCTTTACGAACGAAGGGGTAGTACATGAACTCTCCTGGATTCCCGGTGTGCAAACCGGGGGCGTATTATGTGCGATCTGTTGCGGAAAGGGAATTGACCTGCGACAAAAAATCCCCCATCAGCGCAAACGATTACCTACCCCGCGCGCCATTATGCGCTTTTCGGCTATCTAACCGCGGATAAATCATTTAGGGAAATAATGGCCCTCTGTCACACTCACTATAAATGTTATCAATTATAGATAAATGCAAACATTTAGTTATAAGGAGAGAGAGATGCGCGTCATTACGCTTGCGGGCAGCCCGCGTTACCCTTCCCGTTCCAGCGCCTTGCTGGAATACGCCAGAGAGACGCTCACCGCCGCCGATATCGAAGTCTGCCACTGGCATCTGCAGAACTTTGCCCCGGAAGACCTCCTGTACGCTCGTTTTGACAACCCGGCGCTGCAGACGCTCAATGAACAGCTGGCCGGGGCTGATGGCCTGATCATCGCCACGCCGGTGTATAAAGCCTCGTTCTCCGGCGCGCTGAAAACGCTGCTCGACCTGCTGCCTGAGCGAGCGCTGGAGGGCAAAATTGTGCTGCCGCTGGCCACCGGCGGCACCATCGCTCACATGCTGGCGGTGGACTACGCGCTGAAGCCAGTGCTGAATGCCCTCAAGGCCCAGGAGATCCTCCATGGCGTCTTCGCTGATGACAGCCAGGTGACCGATTACCAGCATAAGCCGCAGTTTACCGCGAATCTGCAGCGGCGCCTTGATGACGCCCTGGAGACCTTCTGGCAGGCGCTGCATCGCCCCAGCAGCCGTGCGCCGTCGTTAACATCTCTGCGTGGGGTGGAGCATGCTTAATCCTCTCCGCGCCCTGACTCTGGGCGGACTGCTGCTATTCTCTACGCTGGGTCACGCCGCCCCGGCGGCGCCTGACGCTCTGCGCATCGGCTACCAGAAAGGCAGCGTCAGCATGGTGCTGGCGAAGAGCCATCAGCTGCTGGAGCAGCGCTATCCGCAAACCCATATCTCGTGGATTGAGTTCCCGGCCGGTCCGCAGATGCTGGAGGCGCTGAACGTCGGCAGCATTGATATCGGCAGTACCGGCGATATTCCGCCTATATTTGCCCAGGCGGCAGGCGCCGATTTGGTCTATATCGGCGCGGAGCCGCCCAAGCCCAAGGCGGAGGTGATCCTGGTGGCGCAGGGCAGCCCGATTCATAACGTTGCTGAGTTAAAAGGGAAAAAGGTCGCTTTCCAGAAAGGCTCCAGCTCCCACAATCTGCTGCTGCGCGCCCTGCAGCTCGCTGGTCTGAAATTTAGCGATATTCAGCCGGTTTACCTTGCCCCCGCCGATGCGCGCGCCGCCTTCCAGCAGGGCAATGTCGACGCATGGGCCATCTGGGATCCGTACTACTCCGCCGCGCTGCTGCAGGGCGGCGCCCGGGTACTCACTGACGGAACCGATCTGAAACAGACGGGATCCTTCTATCTTGCTTCCCGGCCCTACGCTGAACGCAATGGCGCTTTCATTGAAGGCGTACTCGACACCTTTACTCAGGCCGATGCCCTGACCCACAGCCAACGCGCGCAAAGCATTACGCTGCTGGCGAAAACGATGGGCTTACCGGAGGCGGTGATCGCCAGCTATCTGGACCATCGTCCCCCCACCGCGGTTACCCCGGTGAGCGCCGAAACCGCCGCTCGCCAGCAGCAGACGGCAGACCTGTTCTACGAGAACAAGCTGGTGCCAAAAAAAGTTGATATCCGGGCCCGCATCTGGCAGCCCACCGCCACACAAGGAGCGAAATCATGAGTCTGAATATTTTCTGGTTTTTACCGACCCATGGTGATGGTCGTTATCTGGGTACCGAAGAGGGTGCCCGTCCGGTCGATTATGGCTATCTGCAGCAAATCGCGCAGACGGCGGATCGGCTGGGCTTCACCGGCGTGCTGATCCCGACCGGACGCTCTTGTGAGGATGCGTGGCTGGTCGCGGCCTCAATGATCCCGGTGACGCAGCGGCTGAAGTTCCTTGTCGCCCTCAGGCCAAGCGTGGTATCGCCGACGGTGGCCGCGCGTCAGGCGGCGACCCTGGACCGGCTGTCAAACGGCCGGGCGCTGTTCAATCTGGTCACCGGCAGCGATCCTGCCGAACTGGCAGGCGACGGCGTCTTCCTCGACCACACCGAGCGCTATGAGGCCTCGGCTGAATTTACCCACATCTGGCGTAAGCTGATGGAGGGAGAAACCGTCACCTTTAACGGCAAGCATCAGCGCGTTCGCGACGCCAAACTGCTGTTTCCGCCACTGCAGCAGCCGCGTCCACCGCTCTATTTCGGCGGCTCGTCTGAGGTGGCGCAGGAGCTGGCCGCTGAGCAGGTCGATCTTTATCTTACCTGGGGAGAACCGCCGGCCCAGGTGGCAGAGAAAATAGCTCAGGTGCGAGAGAAAGCCGCCCGGCATGGTCGCCAGGTGCGTTTTGGCATCCGTCTGCACGTGATCGTCAGGGAAACCAACGAGGAAGCGTGGCAGGCGGCGGACAGCCTTATCTCCCATCTTGACGACGAGACGATCGCCCGCGCCCAGGCGGCTTTCGCCAGAACCGACTCCGTCGGCCAGCAAAGGATGGCGGCCCTGCACAACGGGCGACGCGATAAGCTGGAAATCAGCCCCAACCTGTGGGCTGGCGTGGGTTTAGCGCGCGGCGGCGCCGGGACCGCGCTGGTGGGCGATGCCGCCACCGTTGCCGAACGGATCAATGAATACGCCGCGCTGGGTATCGATAGCTTTATCTTTTCCGGCTATCCGCATCTGGAAGAGGCGTACCGGGTCGGAGAGCTTCTGTTCCCCCTGCTTGACGTCGCGGTGCCGTCCATCCCGCAGCCGCAAAGCCTGCGCCTGCAGGGGGAAGCGGTCGCCAACGAGTTTATTCCGCGTAAAGTAGCGCAAAGCTGAGGAGACCGTGATGGCAAAATCAACCCATCCCCTGTTGTTACGCCTCGCCCCCTGGCTGCTGCCGGTAGGGACGGTCATTGTCTGGCAGCTGGCCTCGTCCGTCGGCTGGCTGTCGACGCGGGTGCTGCCCTCGCCGGAGGGGGTATTGAAAGCGTTCTGGACCCTCTCGGCCAGCGGTGAGCTGTGGCAGCATCTGGCCATCAGCTCATGGCGGGCGCTGGTCGGCTTCGCCATCGGCGGCTCGATCGGGCTAATACTCGGCCTGATCAGCGGCCTGTCTCGCTGGGGCGAGCGTCTGCTGGATACCTCGATCCAGATGCTGCGCAATGTCCCGCATCTGGCGCTGATCCCGCTGGTGATCTTGTGGTTCGGCATCGATGAGACCGCCAAGATCTTCCTTGTCTCGCTGGGCACCCTGTTCCCGATCTATATCAACACCTGGCACGGGATCCGCAATATTGACCGTGGGCTGGTTGAGATGGCGCGCAGCTATGGCTTATCCGGCTTCGCCCTGTTCCGTCACGTGATATTACCCGGCGCCCTGCCCTCAGTTATGGTCGGCGTGCGTTTTGCCCTTGGTCTGATGTGGCTGACGCTTATTGTCGCCGAAACTATCTCGGCGAATGCCGGCATCGGTTATCTGGCGATGAACGCGCGTGAATTTCTGCAAACCGACGTGGTGGTAGTGGCGATCATCCTTTACGCCATCCTTGGCAAACTGGCCGACGTCTGCGCCCAGCTGCTGGAACGGCTCTGGCTGCGCTGGAATCCGGCGTATCATCTTCAGGAGGCTAACGCATGAACACTGCCCGTCTCAACCCAGGTATCCCGCTGCTGCTGAACGGGGTGACGAAACGCTATGGCGACAACACCATTCTTAACGAGCTGGATCTGCATATTCCCAGCGGCCAGTTTGTGGCGGTGGTAGGCCGCAGCGGCGGCGGCAAAAGTACCCTGCTGCGCCTGCTGGCAGGTCTGGAAAAACCAAACGCCGGCGAACTGCTGGCTGGCGCGACGCCCCTGGCGGCGATCCAGGACGACACCCGGATGATGTTTCAGGATGCGCGCCTGCTGCCGTGGAAAACAGTGATTGATAACGTGGGGCTGGGGTTAAAAGGCGCCTGGCGCGACGCCGCCCTGCAGGCGTTGGCCAGCGTCGGACTTGAAAGCCGCGCACAGGAGTGGCCGGCCGCGCTGTCGGGTGGGCAGAAGCAGCGCGTTGCGCTGGCCCGCGCGCTGATCCATCGCCCGCGCCTGCTGCTGCTGGACGAACCGCTGGGGGCGCTGGATGCCCTCACCCGTCTGGAGATGCAGGAGCTGATCGTCTCCCTGTGGCAGGAGCATGGCTTTACGGTCCTGCTGGTCACGCACGACGTCAGTGAAGCGGTGGCCATGGCCGATCGGGTGCTGTTAATTGAAGAGAAGAAGATTGGCCTCGATTTAAGCGTGGATATCCCGCGACCGCGGCGCACCGGTTCGGCGAAGCTGGCCGAGCTGGAGGCTGAAGTACTGGATCGGGTGATGAAACGCGGCGACAGCGAGCGTGCGCCGCGTTTGTTTAGTCATGGCTAACTAACGTCCCCGGCCCGCGCTTCGCTCGGCCGGGCTACCAAATCGCACAGCGCTGTAGCCCCGGTAAGCGAGAGCGCAACCGGGGATTTTGCCACCGTTACGCCAGCGCCTTACTGATTTTCTCGAACAGGTCGCCAGAGAGATTCTCCAGCCCCTTCAGCTGCTCCAGCGCGGCGCGCATCAGCGCCTGTCGCTTCTCATCATAACGCTTCAGACGAATCAACGGCTCAATCAGGCGCGACGCCACCTGCGGGTTACGCTGGTTAAGCTCGGTCAGCATCTCCACCAGGAACTGATAGCCGCTGCCATCTTCAGCATGGAACGCCGCCGGGTTGCTGCTGGCGAAAGCGCCGATTAACGAGCGCACACGGTTCGGGTTGCTCATGCTGAACGAACGGTGGTTCAGCAGACCGCGCACGGTTTCCACCACGTTGGCTGCCGGGCTGGTGGACTGCAGGATAAACCACTTATCCATCACCAGACCGTCCTGATGCCATTTGTCATCGTACTCCTGCATCAGCGCATCGCGGCACGGCAACTCAGCGGCAACCGCCGCCGACAGGGCGGCCAGCGCGTCGGTCATGTTATCTGCCTGGTGATACTGCGTCGCCACCAGCTTATCGCCCAGCGTCGGTTCCGCAAACGCCAGATAGCGCAGGCAGGTATTGCGCAGAGCACGTTTACCAATATCGGCGTGCTCCACCCGATAGCTGTCGAGCTTATTGGCGTTATAAACCGCGAGGAATTCGTCCGCCAGTTCGTTCGCCAGGGTGCGGGTGAGCGCTTCGCGCACGGCGGCGATGGCGATCGGATCGATAATCGCGAACATCTCGGCGATTTCGTTGGCTGACGGCAGGGTTAAGATCTCAGCGGCCAGCGCCGGATCAATCTTCTCATCCAGCAGGATGGCGCGGAAGGCATCCGCTACGTGCACCGGCAGCGACAGCGGCTGCCCCTGCTGATGGCGGTTGACGTTCAGCTTGATGTAAGTCGCCAGCAGGCTCTGCGCCGCATCCCAGCGCGAGAAATCATTCCGCGCGTGACGCATCAGGAAGGTCAGCTGCTGATCGCTCCACTTGTATTCCAGTTTCACAGGCGCTGAAAATTCGCACAGCAGCGCCGGCACCGGCTGGAAATAAACGTTATCGAAGACGAAAGTCTGCTCGGCCTGGGTCACATTAAGCACCGGGTGTACCGGGTGACCGCCCTTCTGCAGGGGGATCACCTTGCCCTCGTTATCGTACAGCTCAATGGCAAACGGGATATGCAGCGGCTGCTTCTCGGCCTGCTCGGCGGTCGGCGGCGTACGCTGGCTGATGGTCAACGTATACTGCTCGGTCTCCGGATTATAGTCGTCATGCACGGTGACGATTGGCGTACCGGACTGGCTGTACCAGAGGCGGAAGTGCGACAGGTCGACGTTAGAGGCATCTTCCATCGCCTGCACGAAATCGTCGCAGGTGGCGGCGCTGCCGTCATGGCGTTCAAAGTACAGCTGCATCCCTTTCTGGAAGTTTTCTTCACCCAGCAGGGTGTGCAACATGCGGATCACTTCGGCACCCTTTTCATAGACCGTCAGGGTGTAGAAGTTGTTCATCTCGATAACCATATCCGGACGGATCGGGTGCGCCATCGGGCTGGCGTCTTCGGCAAACTGCAGCCCGCGCATGGTGCGCACGTTGTTGATGCGGTTCACCGCCCGTGAGCCGAGGTCGGAACTGAACTCCTGATCGCGGAACACGGTCAGCCCCTCTTTCAGGCTGAGCTGGAACCAGTCACGACAGGTGACGCGGTTGCCGGTCCAGTTATGGAAATATTCATGACCAATCACGCGCTCAATATCGAGGTAGTCTTTATCGGTGGCGGTATCGGTACGGGCCAGAACATATTTGGAGTTAAAGACGTTGAGTCCTTTGTTCTCCATGGCACCCATATTAAAGAAGTCGACGGCGACAATCATATAGATATCGAGGTCGTACTCGAGGCCAAAGCGCTCCTCATCCCACTTCATAGAGTTTTTCAGCGAGGTCATCGCCCAGGGAGCGCGATCGAGGTTGCCGCGATCGACGTACAGCTCCAGCGCCACTTCGCGGCCAGAGCGGGTGCGGAATGAATCGCGCAGGACGTCAAAATCACCGGCCACCAGCGCAAACAGATAGCACGGCTTCGGGAACGGATCCTGCCACTGTACCCAGTGACGACCGTTCTCCAGCTCCCCTTCCGCCATACGGTTGCCGTTGGAAAGCAGGAACGGGTATTTCGCTTTATCGGCGATAATTTTGGTGGTAAAGCGCGCCAGCACATCCGGACGGTCCAGATACCAGGTGATATGGCGGAAACCTTCCGCTTCGCACTGGGTGCACAGCGCTTCGCCTGACTGATACAGGCCTTCCAGCGCGGTGTTCGCCGCCGGGCTGATCTCATTGACGATGGTCAGGGTGAAATGCTCCGGCAGGCCGCCGATCACCAGCTGATTGTTTTCTTCTTTATAGTCACTCCACGGCTGGCCGTTCACCTGCAGAGCGATCAGGGTCAGATCTTCGCCGTCCAGGCGCAATGGCACATCAGACGCAGCCGCGTGGCGGGAGACCTTGCTCTCGGCCGTAACAACGGTTTTTGCGGCATCCAGGTCAAAGGTCAAATCGATATCACTAATCAGATACTCCGGCGCACGATAGTCGTGGCGGTATTTGGCTTGGGGCTGTTGTGTCATAAAAAACCTTTAGCATCTTCGGTAAAGTGTCGTCCCAGTCTATTCCTGTTGTGTCAATCGCGCTATGCAGAATCTTCATCTTTTCAACGTGAAACACGGAAATCGCTACATTTTGTTAACACTCGCGGCACGAAATGCCCTCGACCCGACGCAAAGCTTGTGGTGTGATCCATGTTCAATATATTAAACTAGGCCTCGCAAATGACCGTTAGCGTCACCATTGCTCGCCATCGCGGGACAGAGTCGGGTAATAAAGGTATACTCCGCCTCCATTTTCCGCGTTGGTTTCGATGGAACGCTCCAGTGAGAGGATGCTACTGCGCACCATGACACAATTCACTTCTCCTGTACTGCACTCGCTGCTTGATACGGATGCCTATAAGCTGCACATGCAGCAGGCTGTCTTCCACCGCTACGGCGATGTGCATGTGGCGGCGGAGTTTCGCTGCCGCGGAGACGACCTGCTCGGCATCTATGCCGACGCGATCCGCGAGCAGGTGGAGTCCATGCGCGACCTGAGGCTGCGGGATGATGAATATCGCTGGCTGTCCACCCTTCCCTTTTTTCGCCAGGATTACCTCAACTGGCTGCGCGATTTTCGCTATGACCCGAGCCAGGTCACGGTCAGCAATGACAATGGTAAGCTGAACATTCGCCTTACCGGCCCATGGCGGGAAGCCATCATGTGGGAAGTCCCGCTGCTGGCGGTGATAAGCGAGTTGGTCCATCGCTATCGTTCACCAGAGATGGGCGTCGATCAGGCGCTCAACACGCTGGAACATAAGCTAGGCGACTTCGCCACCATGACCGCTGACCTCGACATGAGCGCCTTCCGTCTGATGGACTTCGGCACCCGCCGTCGTTTCTCACGCGAGGTGCAGGAAGGTATTGTGCGGCGTCTGCAGCAGGAACCATGGTTTGTCGGCACCAGCAATTACGATCTGGCGCGCCGTCTGAATTTAACCCCGATGGGTACCCAGGCCCATGAGTGGTTCCAGGCCCACCAGCAGATCAGCCCCAGCCTTGCCAGCAGCCAGCGGGCGGCCCTTGCCGCCTGGCTGGAAGAGTATCCCGACCAGCTGGGGATCGCGCTGACCGACTGCATCACTATGGATGCGTTCCTGCGCGATTTCGGTCCGGAATTCGCCACCCGCTATCAGGGGTTGCGCCACGATTCCGGCGACCCGGTGGAATGGGGAGAAAAAGCTATCGCCCATTATCAGAAGCTGGGTATCGATCCGCTGAGCAAAGTGCTGGTCTTCTCCGATAATCTCGACCTGGCCAAAGCCGTCGATCTGTACCGCCACTTCGCCTCGCGGGTGAAGCTCAGCTTTGGGATTGGCACCCGTTTAACCTGCGATCTGCCGCAGGTTAAACCGCTCAATATCGTGATTAAGCTGGTGGAATGTAATGGCAAGCCGGTGGCGAAACTCTCCGACAGCCCGGGGAAAACCATCTGCCACGATAAGGCCTTCGTCCGCGCCCTGCGCGAGGCTTTCGACCTGCCGCCGATTAAAAAGGCAAGCTAAAAAACATGGCCCGACGGCATTCTGCTATCGGGCCAATCAATATCACTCCTGCGGCAGACGGGCTCTGACGACCTCGGCAAAATACTCCGCGCCAGTTAGCAATATCTCATCATTAAAGTCGTAGCAGGCATTATGCAACGGTGTATTGCCCTGAGCATCTGAACTATCGCCGTTGCCTAAAAAGATGAAACAGCCGGGGATTTTTTGCAGAAAAGCGCCAAAATCTTCCGAAATCATCATCTGTGCGACGTTGCCGTCCACCTTCTCAGCCCCTACCACGTTAATCGCAGCGGTGACCGCTACATCAACGCATTGCTGCCAGTTCACCGTTGGCGCAAATTCATGGGTATAGCTGAACTGGCACGTCGCACCGTGCATCGCGCAAATCGCTTCGCTAATGGTACGCATTCGTTCTTCGAGCAGCATCTGCACCTCCGGTGCAAAGCTGCGCGTATCCCCTTTGATTTCGACGTGCGTCGGAATCGCATTGCGGATGCCATCGGTGTGCAGTTCAGTACAGGAAATGACCGCTGGCACGTTCGGATCAACATTTCGCGAAACAATTGTCTGCAAAGCCAGGATGATTTCCGCCGCAATGACCAGCGGATCTTTCGCCATATGCGGCCGCGCCGCATGCGCTCCCTGCCCTTTAATACGAATAATAAAGTTATCTTCACTGGCCATAATGCCACCGACTCGCGTGGCGATAGTCCCGGCTTTCATACCCGGCATATTATGCAGACCGTAGATTTCCTCTATGCCAAAGCGTTCAATAACGCCATCGTCCATCATCGCTCTGGCGCCATAGCCAGGTTCCTCAGCAGGCTGAAAAACAAAGCAGACCGTGCCGTTAAAATTCTGCCGCTGCAATAGCAACTGCGCCGCGCCCAGCGCAATGCAGGTATGACCATCATGTCCGCAGCCGTGCATCCGCTCGGCGGTCATGGAGCGGTAAGACCAGTCTCCCTGTTCGGTCAATTGAATGGCATCGATATCGGCACGAATAGCGATAACGCCCTTCCCGTCGCCGCATTTCAATCTCCCCACCACCCCGGTTTTGCCAATATCGCGGTGCACCTCAATGCCCATAGCTTCGAGCTTTTCGGCAATAAACCGTGAAGTATTCTGCTCCTCGAAGGCGCTTTCCGGATGGGCATGCAAATAGTGACGCCAGGCGATAAGCTGCTGCTTTAGCTGTTGCTGATTCATTCTCTGCTCCTGTAAACATTAGTCCATACGCTGGGCGCGCTGTAAAACCACCTGCAGCAGCACATTGGCGCCAGCAATCAGATCTTTGGCTGCGCTATGTTCTTTGACGTTATGGCTAATGCCATCGACGCAGGGGACAAAAATCATCCCGGCGGGACATACCGACGCCATAAATTGTGCATCGTGTCCGGCGCCGCTTGGCAAACGTCGGTAACTGAGCGCCTGACGCTCCGCCTCGGCTTCCACCGCATTGACGATCTCATCGGCAAAAATGACCGGATTAAAGCGCACCAGTGAGCGGCTGGTTATCTCCACGCCCTCTTCCTGCGACGTTTTCGCGACAAATTCGGCCAATTGCTGCTCCGCCAGACATAAGATCGCATTATCGGTATTGCGGAGATCCACTGACATGACGACATGGTTGGGAATGACGTTGATCAGATTAGGCTTCACGCTGAAATGTCCAACGGTAGCTACCTGATTACCACCAAGGCTTAGCGCCAGCTCACGGGCAAAAACAGCGATTTTCGCAGCCGCCAGCCCGGCATCACGTCTCATGGACATTGGGGTAGTACCCGCATGATTCGATACGCCTCTCAGGGTAAATTCCTGCCACGAAATACCCTGTACGCCGGTAACCACGCCAATATCAATCTGCTCTTTATCAAGAATTGGTCCCTGTTCGATATGCAGCTCAACGTAGCTATCTACCGCCATATCTCCCGGCTGACGTTCGCCTTTATAACCAATGTTACGCAGCGCTTCATCGAGCGTGATACCGTCGAGATCTTTTGCCGCGAGCGCCTGCGCCAACGGATACTCGCCGGCAAACACCACGCTGCCCATCATATCGGGCTGAAATCGCACCCCCTCCTCGTTAGTAAAGAAGGTTACCGCCAACGGTCGTCGGGTGCGGATCCCGGCATCCTGGAGGGTGGCAATCACCTCAAGGCCGGCCATAACGCCGTAGTTGCCATCGTATAACCCACCTGTGGCGACGGTATCGATATGTGACCCCATCATCACCATCGGCAACGTCTCCTCGCCGTGATAAACGCCGGTGACATTGCCGATAGCATCAATTGACACGCTCAGGCCCAGCGCCTTCATGCGGGCTACAACAAAGTCCCTGCCGGCTTTATCTTCGGCAGTCGCTGCCAGGCGGCATACACCGCCGCCTGGCAGCGCACCATGTTCGCCAAGTGCATACAGGGAATCGATAAGCCGTTGGCCGTTAATCTGCAGATAATGACTCATATAACATCTCGCTAATAATGGTGGTTATTGGAACATGCCGTAAAAAATGGCAGATACGGTGATAAGACCGATCAGGGTGACGAAAACGTTGCTCGCTTTACCGCGCCAGGGGGCAAGCACCGGTAATTTATGAATGGCGTACATAGGCAACAGCAGCAGAATTGCCGCCCCGGTGGGACCGCTGATGCATTCGATAATACCGAGGATACTGGGGACCGTATTCTGCAAGAACGGTGA
>NZ_JAGRQY010000087.1:0-37903 GCF_018223905.1 Klebsiella sp. 28 | reverse complement strand
GGCCAGCTGGTCGCGATCGCCGAGGAAAATCACCCGCCCGTGGGCCGGCAGCGCGTCGATAAGCCGCGACATCATCGGCAGGTCGATCATCGAGGCTTCATCCACCACCAGCACGTCCAGATGCAGCGGGTTGCCGGCGTGATAGCGCATCCGCTGGCTGCCTGGCTGGGCGCCCAGCAGACGATGCAGCGTGCTGGCCTCGGTGGGAATCAACGCTTTCTGCGCGTCGGTCAGCGGCAATTTTCTCAGCGCCGCGCCCAGCGATTCGGTCAGACGCGCCGCCGCTTTCCCCGTCGGTGCCGCCAGGCGAATACGACAGCGTGGACTGTCGTCAATCTGGATCAGCGCCGCCAGAAGCTTCGCCACGGTGGTGGTCTTCCCGGTCCCGGGACCGCCGGAGATCACCGAGATGCGGCGGGTCAGCGCCACCGCCGCGGCCACTTTTTGCCAGTCGGTTTCGCCGGTGGCGGGAAACAGCGCATTCAGGGTGGCCGCCAGCCGCGCCTCATCCATCTCCAGCACCCGGTTGGCGTCATTGAAGAAGCGGGCGACGGTCAGCTCGTTGCGCCACATCCGGTTCAGGTAGAGCCGGTCGCCGCACAAAATCATCGGCGCCGGGGCATCGCCGCAGCTTACCGCCGACGACGCGAGCAGCAGCGCGGGCCAGTCCTCCGGCGCGCCGGCTTCGGCCAGCAGCCGATCGCGGATCTCCCCCGCTTTACCGCTCAGCGCCTCGTCGCCGCTCAACCGCGAGAGCGGCAGACAGACGTGCCCCTCGCCGGCATCCCGGCTCAGCAAGGCCGCCGCCAGCTTGACCGCCGGCGGGTCGTTTTGCGCCACCATCAGGGCAAACTGGACGTCCAGCGGCCGCAGCAGACGCTGCTCCACCGCCGCCAGCAGTAGTTGTTCGAAAGTCATGAGGCCTCCTCCTGAGTTTCTCCGGCAAAAAGCTGATCCAGACCGTCAATCAGCGGTCGCACCGGCCGGGTGGTGAAGATCCCCTGCCCCCCCTCCTGCCCGTCCATGCCGCGCAGGAAAAGATAAATCACGCCGCCGAAGTGGCGGTCATAGTCATAATCGGCCAGCCGGTGGCGCAGATAGCGGTGCAGCGCCAGGCTATACAGCTGATACTGTAGATCGTAGCGGTGGGCACGCATCGCCTGCTCCATCGCCGGCCGGGTGTAGGCCTCGCGATCTTCCCCCAGCCAGTTGGATTTGTAATCCAGCAGGTAATAACGGCCTTCGTGACGGAAGACCAGATCGATAAAGCCCTTCAGCATGCCGCGCACCTGGCGGAAATCCAGCGGCGGCGTGTCGGCAGAGAGGGGATCGTACTGGCGGATAAGCGCGTCAAGGCGCTCCGCCGTCAGCAGCTGGGCGATGGGCAGGTAAAATGCCATCTCCACCTGTTTATCCCGCGCCGCAAGCTGATTGAGCGCGATATCCGGCCCCGGCAGGCGGGTCTTCAGCACGCCCCCCAGCCAGTCGGTCAGCACCGGCGCCCACTGCGCGTCAAACCCGCTCAGCTGCAGCTTCTCCGCCATCCACCCTTCCGGCACCGGCTGGGTGAAGTCCAGCTCCTCAAACAGGCTGTGCAGGAAGGTCCCCGGCGCGGCGCCGCGCGGGAACTGGTGCGGAGTCAGCTGCGGCTCTTCCACGACTTCGCCGACGCCGGCGGCATCAACATCCAGACGCGGCAGCAAATCCTGCCCGCCGCTGAAACCATGCTGCTGCAGTCCGGAGTAACTGGTCACCCGCCAGTCGTCGGCGATGCGGCGCTGCAGCTCGCGCGCCGACAATCGCGGGATGGTCGCCGCGGGCGCCTGCCACGGGGTGAGATCCAGTTCGCCCGGTCTCTGTAATGCAATATCGCCATGACAGAAGTCCGCCAGCCGCGCAGCCAGCCCGGCGGCGTCCATGGCTTCGCCCGCCTGCAGCAGCCGTCCCAGCGCGCTGAGGTGGAAATCGCTGTTGCCGGATTTCCGGCTGCTGAGCGGCGCCACGCCGAGGCTGCAGTGCCAGACCGCGCGGGTCAGGGCCACGTACAGCAGGCGCAGATCTTCCGCCAGTCGTTCCGCCTCCGCCAGCTCGAGGCTGGCCTCATCCTGGCCCAGATCCAGCACCGCCGCGAACGTCTCGCGATCGTGGTAAAACGCCTGGTCCTGTTTACGAAACCGGGCGATAAACGGCAGCCAGACCAGGGGGTATTCCAGCCCTTTTGACTTGTGAATGGTGACAATTTGCACCAGGTGCTTATCGCTTTCGAGACGCATCTGCTGGCTGGCGGCGTTGCTGTCCGGCTCGGCAATATGCTGCGCCAGCCAGCGCACCAGGGCATGCTCGCTTTCCAGCTGGCTGGCCGCCTCCTGCAGCAGTTCGCTGATGTGCAGAATGTCGGTTAAACGCCGCTCGCCGCCGCGGGTCGCCAGCAGGTTCTCGGCGATATGCCGGGCTGTCATCAACGCCCGCAGCATCGGCATCACCCCGCGCTGCCGCCAAATCTGGCGGTATTCGCTGAACTCTTCCACCAGCGCGTCCCACGCCTGCTCGTCCTGGTTCAGGTTTTCAATATCCAGCGCGGTCAGGCCAAACATCGACGTCGCCAGCGCGCTGCGCAGGGTATTTTCCCGCTCCGGGGCCAGCACCGCCTGCAGCAGCCAGAGCAGCTCCTGGGCCTCCAGCGTCTCAAAAACGCTGTCGCGGTTGGAGAGGTAGACTGAGGGAATGCCCAGCGTCTGCAGCGCTTCACGTACCTGCGCTGCCTCCAGCCGGTTGCGCACCAGCACGGTAATATCCGAAGCCTGTACCGGGCGCGAGGTTTCCCCGCGCCACAGCAGCGCGCGCCCCTGCTGACCGGCGCTCAGCCAGTCGCGGATCTGCGTGGCGCAGAGCTGCGCCATAAAGGTCTGATAATCGCCAGACCCGACGGTGTCGCCGGGCATCAGCCAGACGTTCATCGCCGGTACGTCCGCCGCGTCAACGGTAAAGCGCAGCCCCTTGTTCTTCGCCGC
The DNA here is from genome assembly GCF_018223905.1 of Klebsiella sp. 28. Taxonomy (NCBI): domain Bacteria; kingdom Pseudomonadati; phylum Pseudomonadota; class Gammaproteobacteria; order Enterobacterales; family Enterobacteriaceae; genus Klebsiella; species Klebsiella sp. 28. The sequence goes on along the minus strand of NZ_JAGRQY010000087.1, from coordinate 34,892 downwards.
CGCCTTCACCGGCAGGAACGGGATCTCGTGGAACATGAAGGGGTTATCGCTGAGGCTGAACAGCCGATTGACGCTGCCCACCATGCCCGGCGAGGAGCGCCAGTTGGTATCGAGGGTGTAGTGCGCGGCAACGTCGCCGCGCGCTTTCATATAGGTAAAGATATCGGCGCCGCGAAAGGCGTAGATGGCCTGCTTCGGATCGCCGATCAGCAGCAGAGCCGTCTCCGGCTGCCGGCGCCAGATGCGGCGAAAAATCCGGTACTGTTGAGGGTCGGTGTCCTGAAATTCATCGATCATCGCCACCGGAAAACGCTGGCGAATGGCGCTGGCCAGCGTCTCGCCGCTGTCGCCGCGCAGCGCCTCGTCAAGCCGGCTGAGCATATCGTCAAACCCCAGCTCGCCGCGGCGGCGCTTTTCGCGGGCGACCGCATCGCGGATCTCGACCATCGCTCTCGCCAGCACCAGATCGGTGAGCGTCAGCGAGGAGGCCAGCAACGACTCTACGGCGCTAAACAGGGGATGCACCGGCGGTTCGCCACCGGCTTTGGTGCGCTCGAGCAGAAACGACTGGGCAAATTTCTCCAGCGCGTCGGGCAGCTGGTAGCTTAACGTCTCTTCCTGCGCCCAGGCGTTCACTTTCTCCATCCACTTGCCCTGGTTGCCGCGATTAAACTTCCGCCGGTCAAGGCCGGAATTTTCCAGCACGCCTTCGATCTCGCCCACCTGCTCGCGCCACTGCTGCTTGAGCGAGTCAATGCGGGCGATGATCTGCTGATGGCGTTCGGCCAGCGTCTCGTTAGGGGCTGGCGGCGACTTAAGCTGCGGCGCTTCGCCCTGCAGCCAGCGGTCAAGGGACTTCAGCAGATCGCGCGGCCCTTTCCAGACGTCGTGGATCACCGCCGCGATATCGCGGGTCAGGGGATAGCAGTGGCGGCGCCAGAAATCGGCGCAGGCCTGATAGCGCAGGCGGGATTCATCCTCGATCAGCTGTTGCTCGAACAGCATGCCCGACTCGAAGGCGTTAAGGCTCAGCATCCGTTGGCAAAAGCCGTGGATGGTGAATACCGCCGCCTCGTCCATCTGCCGTTCAGCCAGCAGCAGCGTCTTCGCAGCGTCATCTTTATCGGCGATCTCCGCCAACAACGCGCTGTAGAGCGGATTGTCGGATTCGCCGCGCAGGCAGGCGATGCGCAGTTCGTGGATGTTGCTGCGGATACGGCCGCGCAGCTCTTCGGTCGCCGCCTCGGTAAAGGTCACCACCAGCAGTTCTTCAACGCTGATGGCGCGGGGATAGGCGGCCTCACCGCCCAGCCCCAACAGCAGCCGCAGATACAGCGCGGCGATGGTAAAGGTTTTTCCGGTGCCCGCAGAGGCTTCTATCAGGCGCTCGCCGATCAGGGGCAAGCGCAGGGGATCCAAAGACTCAGCGGTGTCGGTCATTCATTCTCTCGCATCAGGGGTAAGGATTGCTGCAATGCGCTGACGTTTTCCCACACTTTGCCGCCTTTCGGCTGGGCATAGTCCGCTTTGCCATTCTGGCTACCGGAAATCTGGGACAAGATCGTCATGCCCTGCGGATCCACCACCGTCTGATGGAAGAAGTCGGCAAGTTTTTGCGGCGTCAGCAGTTTAATCTGAGCCACTACTTTATCACGTGAATCAAAACGCATATTACCGCGATCGAAATCTTTGCTCAGTTTCGAGGCTTCATCGCCCAGCGTCTGCGGCGCCTGCAGCATCTGGCTTATCACCGCCTGCTGGAGCTGAGCAAACTCTTCCGGCTTCATCGCCCGCAGCTTCGCCTCCGCGGTGGGGAAGAAGGCCTGGAACCGCTGCCAGAGGAAGGCCGGTTGCTTATCGCTACTCTGCAGCAGGAAGCCCATGCCCCACTGGCGCCCCACGTTCATCGGGAAGGCAAAGACCGCGTAGCCGAGCTGCTCTTCGGTACGCAGCTGGTTGTAGAACCACGGCTGAATAATCTGTCCCAGCAGGGTGCTGGCGGCGGTGCTGCTGAACTCATCAACATTGGGCGGCGCGAACACCGCGGCCAGCGCGGAGTCGGTGCTGTTGCCCGCTTTGTTGAAGATCGCCAGCTGCTGCCGGTTCACCACCACGTCTTTATTGCGGCACCATTCGTTGCCGTCAGCGCCCAGCTGCTGCTGGATCTGGCGGGCCAGGGTCGTGGCGGCATCGGCGGTCATATTGCCGATCACCATCAGTTCAGGACGCCCCCTGGTTTTCAGGTTGGCGCGGTAGTCGAGCACCTCTTTAAGAGTGATGGAGGGCAGCAGCGCCCGGCGCACTTCGCGCTGGAAGTACGGCACCTGCGAGACCATCTGGATCGGCATTATCGCCTGATCGTAGGCTTTGCCTTTCTCGGCGGAATCCATCATCTGCGCATACCAGGATTTGGCCTGCTCCAGCTGCTCCTCGGTCGGCGTATAGCTGAAGTATCCCTGCAGCAGATCGCTGAACAGCGCCGGAAGATGCTGGGTATAGCCGTTGGCATTGACCATTAATCCATTATTAGCGCCGGTAGAGAACGAAATGCCGCCGACCGCCGCCTGGTTACTGAGCTGGTCGAGGGCGATGCCGGCGAGATAATCGTTGAGGGCAAACATCACCTGCCGGCGAGCGCTGTCCATCGCCTGGGGATTACGCAGCACCAGGGAGATGTCCGCCTTCGGCTCGCTGGCAAAATACTGGCTCGGGGCATACACCACCCGCAGCGTCGGTTCATCAAGGATCAGCTGCGGATGCGGCCAGGCTTTATCGCTTTTGATAAGGGTGAAGTCATCCGGAATATAGGGGTTGAGCGCCGGCAGCTGCAGCTGGATGGCCTGCGATTTGTGCTGCCAGTCAGCGAACGTCTGCTCGCTAATCTTATCCACCTGATACGGCGCATCGACAAAGTAGGCCGTCTTGTTATGCGGCTCCTGGGGGCTGATATACCAGATACGGGCGTTCTGCGGGGTCATCATCGCCAGCCGGTCTTTGATCGCCTGCGGGTCGTACTGGTCGGCAATATTCACCACGTCCAGCGCATGCTCGACCGGCACTCGGATCATGGTATCCGCCAGCCATTCCACGTAGTCCATGTCGCGGTTGATCGACGGATAGCGGAAATCCAGCGCCAGTACATGCGCCAGTTCGTCGAAGTACCGTTTATCGATGCCCTGAGTACGCAGGAGGCCGAGGTAGCTGAAAATGGCCGCCGTCACTTCATCGCGGTGCGCCAGGCCTTTGTCGGTGAGGGTGGCTGAGATCGCCAGTACGCCGCTGTTGCCGTTTACCACCGGATCGGAATCGGCGCGGATACCTTCCGCCAGACCTTGTTTTTGCAACCAGTCAGAGAGCGTGCCCGGGCTGCGGTTGCCGATAAGATAGGTGACCAGCTCATCGGTTTTGCTGCGGAAGCGATCGCTGTTGTTGTCGATGCGAAACTCGACGCGCAGCACTTTACGCGGCATCGCCGGCACATAGTGAATAATGATGCCTTTTTGCGCATCCGTGACCACCGGGACGGTAATTTCCGGCCTGCTGATCTGACGATTCGGCACGCGGCCAAAGGTGTCCGCAGCCATGCGCGCCAGCGCCGGCAACGGCTTGTTGCTGTAGATCACCGCTTTCATCAGATTGGCGGAGTACCAGCTATCGCGGAAGGTGTGCAGCGCATCAAGCACCGGGCTGCCGGGCTTATCGCTGAGCGTCTCGAGGTTGCCACCCGAGAAGTGGGCCGCCGGGTGAGCCGGGTTGATGGTCTCCGCGCTGACCTGGGCCATGCGCATCCCGTCTCGCGTCCGGGCCATCGTCAGCTCGGCGTTGACCGCGTTACGTTCGCGGTCGGCATATTTTTTATCCAGCAGCGGCGCGGCGATGGCGTCGGCCAGGCGATCTACGGCCCCGTCCAGCGCATCATTTTCCACTTCAAGATAAAACGCGGTGCGGTAGGGCGCGGTACTGGCGTTATGGCTGCCGCCGTGCAGCTTAAGAAACTCTGCAAGGCTGTCAGGCTGGGGATATTTTTGCGACCCCATCAGCGTCATATGTTCCAGAAAATGCGCCAGCCCCTGATGATCGGCCGGATCCTGCAGGGATCCCACCGGCACCACCAGCGCCGACAGCGATTTCACCGCCTGCGGATCGGAAACCAGCAGCACGACCATGTCGTTATCAAGGCGGATCGCCTGATACTGACGCGTATCTTTTTCGCTTTTGCGGATCGTCTCCTGAATCGGCTGCCATCCGGTGTCGGCCTGACTAAACGGCGCCCAGAGGGCGGCCAGCACAACAAAAACCTTGAACCATAAACTGCGGGGCATTCACGAACCTCATCATTAACAAACTTGCGCTGCACAGCGTGCAGCCTTTTATGTCCATCAGTCCGTGATACGTTGCGCATATTAAATGAACCGTCATTCAGTGCGCAATTTTTATACTATTTAAATTTGTGTGGACCGATGGTAACGATATAGCGGTAACAGATAACGCTGCGTCTGGGCAATGATTTCTTCGTAATGCGCCGGCTCCAGCGAACGCCACAGGCGTTGATACCAGATATCGGCGCCCTCCCCACTGACCACCATGTTCCCTTCGTAGGTCTGCAGGAATTTGCTCCGCGCTTTCTGCTGCGTCTCTTCGTCCATTAAGATGACATCCTTTTCGGCGTCGTAACAGGCTTTCAGCCAGGCGCCACCGCTTTCCGGCAGCAGCAGCAGCGGCTGCGACATCCCCAGCAAATAGCCATCCACCAGCTCGTTAAGGTACGCCTGCGCCTCGGCGGGCGCCNNCCACTCTCCCTCTTTCCGCACAAACAGCCGGCTCTCGCCGGTGCCGCCGCTGGCGCAGTAGACAAGGTGTTCCAGCCAAAGTTGCATCCCCTGGGAGACGCTCAGCAGCGAAGGCCGCCAGCGCAGCAGACCGTCCGGCTGCACCTGCTGCAGCCAGCCGGTCAGGTTCACGCCGCCGCACTGCAGATCGATCTCCATGCTCTGCGCCTGCTGGCGCTCGGCCATCACCCGCTCGGCCAGCGCCTGCATCTCCAGGCGCTGCGTCTCCCAGACCAGCTCGCCAAAGGCGCCATACGGCAGCTCGCCGGCGGCGCGAAAGCGGCGGAACATAGCCGAGACGTCCTGCTCCTCAATAAGCGTATTGAGCAGTTGCTGATTCAGTTGATAACGGCTCAGCCCTTCAAGAGTGAACGGCTCGTCGTCTGGAATATCGTCCTCTTCGGCGCGGAAATTGACCCGCAAACGCTGCTGAAAGAACGCGCGTACCGGGTGCTGCCAGAAGCGCAGGAGCTGATCGAACGGCAGGCTGTCAATCGGCGGTGCGGTGAGCGGCTGTATAAAATCGCTATGCGCCTCTCCCTGCTGGCCGGCGGCCGCCAGCCATTCACGAGCGTAGCTCTTGTTCTCGTCTTCCTGGAAATTGGCAACGTCGAACGGCATGCGCGTATGCAGATGGGTGATGTGGGCTTTAACCCGCGCTTCGCTGGCGTCGCAGTCAAGCTCTTCGTCACCGGCGAGACAGTGACTCTGGCCGATATAATCCACCAGCTCCTGCACCAGCACCGAAGGAAAACGCTCGCTGTTGTCCTGGATCGAACGGCCGATATAGCTGATATACAGCGTCTGCTCGGCGGACATCAGCGCTTCGAGGAACAGATAGCGGTCATCATCGCGCCGGCTGCGGTCGCCGCGCTGCGGCTTCTGGCTCATTAAATCAAAGCCCAGCGGCGGTAGCGTGCGCGGATAAACCCCGTCATTCATCCCCAGCAGGCACACCACCTTAAAGGGGATCGAACGCATCGGCATCAGGGTACAGATATTGACCGGGCCGGCAAGAAAGCGCTGGCTGATCCGCTGCTGATCGAGGCGCTGGGCCAGCTCATCGCGCAGCAGCGTCAGCGGCACCTGCTCGCCATACTGCGCCTCCAGACCGCTATCAATAACCGCCAGCCACTGCTGCTCAATCAGCGCCAGCGCCGCTTCGGTCTCACTGTCCGGCAGGAAAAAGTCATTCAGCAGATCGCGACAGACCGGCAGCCACTCCGCCAGCGGCCGCTGCTGGGCCAGGCCGCGTCGCCACAGATTAAGCTGCATCAGCAGCGACGCGAGGTTGCCCACCAGCTCGGCGATCAAACCGCTGGATTCGTCATACGGCAGCACCGATTGCCACTCTCCCTCGCGGCTGTCCATCGCGTAGCCCAACAGCATGCGGGTGAGGCCGAACCGCCAGGTATGCTGCCCGGTCGCCGGCAGGTCCAGCTCACGGACGTTGTCGTCATCCATTCCCCAGCGGACGCCGGACTCGTTCACCCACTGGCGCAGGTAGCGCAGCCCTTCTTCCGTGATATTAAAGCGCGCCGCCAGCACCGGGACGTCCAGCAGCGCCAGCACATCTTCACTGGCAAAGCGGCTGTCCGGCAGTGAGAGCAGCGTAATAAACGCCTGCAGCACCGGGTGCGACTCTCGGGCGCGACGGTCGGAGATCGCCCACGGCAGCCAGCGATCGCCGCTGGCGGCGCCAAACACCGCCTGTATATAGGGGCTGTAGCTGTCGATATCCGCCACCATGACGATGATATCCCGCGGCGTGAGCGTCGGATCCGCCTCCAGCATCGCCAGTAGCCTATCGTGCAGAACCTCCACTTCGCGCTGCGGACTGTGGCAGACGTGAATGCTCAGACTGCGGTCATCCAGCGCCAGCGGACGTTTGTCGCGACTGTGGGCGAATGCCTCTGCGCTCTGCCCAGCCACCGCCGCGTTGCGTAGTTCAAGGATATCCGACTGCAGGTTATGCAACAGGTTATCGGGGGCGATGTCGACAAAAGCGTCCAGCTCCTCATAGCGCTCCAGCCCCGCCAGCAGGTAGATATAGTCGCGCCCCAGTTTGCCCCAGGAGGCGAGCAACGGGTTGCCGACATCCTGTTCCCCGGCGTCATTAAACAACCCCGGCGCCTGCTCGGTGTCGCGAAACAGGGGTAGCGCGCGCGCCTCGCGGTGATGGCGCCGCTGGCGCGACAGCAGCTTCGCCAGGAACGCCGGATCCTTAATGTCTCCCCAGTAGTAGCGGCAGGGGTTGGTAAACAAGACATAGACATCGACATGCTTACCCAGCGCCTGCAGCGCCTGAAGATAGACCGGCGGCAGCGCGGAAATCCCGCAGATGAAGACGCGCGACGGCAGCCCGGCGGGCGGTTCGTCCGCTTTTTCCAGGGTACTGATAAAGCGCTGGTAGAGATTGGCGCGGTGCCACTGCGGCTGCCCCAGCTCGGCGGTGTAGCTCACCAGAGCCTGCCACAGCGGCGCCTGCCACTGCTGGGCATCGCCAAGACCTTCCACCCGCTGGCCGGCCTCCCAGCGCATCAGCCACTCCGGGCGATAGACGAGGTACTGGTCATAGAGGTCCGCCACCCGGGCGGCCAGCTGAAACAGCTTGCGCTTGTCGCCGTCATCACTCAGATACTGGCGCAGCAGGATAAAATCGTCTTCCTCCAGGTGCTGCGGCAGGAGGGTCATCAGCTTCCAGCTCATGCTCTGCTTGCTGAAGGCGCTTTCGCCAGGAATATCTTTCAGGACGCGCACGAACATATCCCAGATAAAGCTCGCCGGCAGCGGGAACTCGATATTGGCGGCAATCCCGAAGCGCGCGGCCAGGGTCATCTGCAGCCACTGCGCCATGCCGGTACTCTGCACCAGCACCATTTCGGCCTGAAAAGGGTCATCCAGCCGCTGGCGCTCGACGATAAACTCCATCAACGCCTCGAGAACATCCAGCCGGTTTGAGTGGTATACCCTTAACATAATTGCTCCTGACTACTGGCTGACCGGGCAATGCAGCCGGGTCATCTGCACCCGCTTTGCAACGGGTCTACTGATCGTTACCGTGATGCTGACACATCTTTGCCTCGATGTCTGCATACGGCTTACCTGCCCGCGTGCCGGCGACGGCGGCGCGGAGAGCTGGCTATAGCGCCACGCGTCGCGCCACAGTTGACGGGTCTGGTTCAACTGGACAATTCCTTGCGCCATTCCGCGCTGATAGCCGCCCAGCGCGGTGACCGTCAGCACCATCAGCGCCATCGCCAGCACGGTCTCCGGCAGGCTAAACCCCCGCTGACGCTTCAGGGCATTTGACATAAGCTCGCCTCCCTGAGCGGGCAAAAATCGCTCCAGCCGTGGGCGGAAAAACGCACCTGCCCGCCGCGCACCTCGCCGGACTGCCAGACCTGCACCTCGCCGCTGGCGCTGCTGAGCACCAGTGAACCGTCGCCGAAGATACGCAGACAGGCGCGCCAGCCCTGCGGCGCCTGCTCCCGGCAGGCCAGCGCCACCTGCGCCGACCAGACCTGCTGTTTTCCCCACTGCAGCGCGGAATGGGCTATCGCCGTATCGCGGATCGCCTGCGTTTCGCTGGCGGTTTGCGCCAGCAGCGCCCGCTGCTGCAGGTTAAGCCCCTCGAGTAACAGGCTGCCGAGGGTCAGCAACAGGAGCACCATCAGCAGCGACGACATTCCACGCTGGCGGATCACAGGTTATACCCCGTCACCCGCTGCTCAACCTCGCTCGTCAGGCCCGTCTGTTGCGCGGAGCGCGCCGCCAGCGTCACGCTCAGCTCCGGCGCGAAGCCCGGGGTGACCTGACGTTGTACCGAGAAGCGCGTCACCACGATGGCGGCCGGGTTGGTGATTTTCTCCCATCCGCCGCCGCGGCAGTCGCTGGCCCCGCGCAGGGTCTCCAGCGCGCCGTCGCGCAGGCGAAAGCCGGTGCTCTCCGCCGCTGCCGCGGGGGAGGTTTCCCATCTCCCGTTGCTGTTCGCATCCCAGCGCATAATCAGACACTCGCCGCCAGCGGCTAGCTCCAGCCCGGCTCCGCCGCACGCTCCCCGGCAGTACCCGGCGCGCTGCAGATGTTTTCCCACGGCATGCACGCGCTGCCATAGCTCGTTCTCCAGGGCCAGCTGTTCGCCCTGGCGCAGAATATGACGCTGCAGGGCAGGCAGAAAGCGGCAGGCCCCCATCAGCAGCAGCGAGCCGATGGCCATGGCGATAAGCGCCTCCGCCAGGGAAAATCCGCGGCGGCTCACTGACACCCTCCTGCGCTGTCGCTGCGGCATAAACGAATCCGCCCCCAGTGTGAGATCACAATGCTCCAGCTGCCGGCCGCGCTCTGCAGCCGCAGATTCCCCGCCCAGGCGGTGCTGCGCAGACCATAAAACCCCAGACCAGGCGTAACGCCAGCCAGCGTGATCCCCGGCCAGCGCGGGCGCAGCGTGAAGGATGTCCCCGAGGCGCAGTCAGGCCCCTCCCCATCCGCGCTCAGGCACCAGCCCACTTCGTCCTGGCCGACGCGAAGCACGCGGTCCCGGTTGTAGGCGTTGGCGTCATCGCGCAGAAAGAGCAGAAAATCCCGCACCTGGACGGCGGTTTGCCACAGTCGTTGCTGCTGCTGCCAGCGCTGCCAGCCGTACAGGCCGCCGACGCTGAGGATCATCATCAGTGTCAGCGTTACCAGGGTTTCCATCAGGGTGTAGCCATGTTCTCTGTTCATGGCGTCGAGTATGCCGCGGCGATTAGCCCTGGCGCGACGACGGAAAATAGCTTTCCCGGCCAGATACGCAAAAAAGCTTTGCATACTCGACAGAAGAACATTTTTTTGCGAACGTCTACCCAACTTCGCCCACCGCAACCACCTGTGGCCTGGGGGGCAGGTGAAAACAACCTTCTCCCGGTGGTAACGGAAAGCGCTCCCATCGGGTGGTGCGAAGGGCATAAAAAAACCGGCGCCATCGGGCGCCGGTTAGTCATCTCTGCTGGGGGTTAAATCGCCACCGGCGCTTTAATGCCCGGGTGCGGATCGTAACCTTCAATCTCGAAGTCTTCAAAGCGGTAGTCGAAGATCGACGCCGGCTTGCGTTTGATGACCAGCTTCGGCAGCGGACGCGGTTCGCGGCTTAGCTGCAGGTTGGTCTGCTCAAGATGGTTGCTGTACAGATGGGTGTCTCCGCCGGTCCAGACGAAATCACCGACCTGCAGATCGCACTGCTGCGCCACCATATGCACCAGCAGCGCATAGCTGGCGATATTGAACGGCAGGCCGAGGAACACATCGCAGGAACGCTGATACAGCTGGCAGGAGAGCTTGCCGTCGGCGACGTAGAACTGGAAGAAGGCGTGGCACGGCGCCAGCGCCATTTTATCCAGCTCGCCGACGTTCCATGCCGAGACGATGATCCGGCGGGAGTCCGGGTCGTTTTTCAGCTGGTTCATCACCGTGCTGATCTGGTCGATATGGCGGCCATCCGGCGCAGGCCAGGAACGCCACTGTTTGCCGTAGACCGGCCCCAGGTCGCCATTCTCATCCGCCCACTCGTCCCAGATGGTGACGTTGTTCTCATGCAGATAGGCGATGTTGGTGTCGCCCTGCAGGAACCACAGAAGTTCATGGATGATGGAGCGTAAATGACAGCGCTTGGTGGTCACCAGCGGGAAGCCTTCCTGCAGGTTAAAACGCATCTGATGGCCGAATATGGAGATCGTGCCAGTGCCGGTGCGGTCATTTTTTGGCGTGCCCTCGGTGAGCACTTTCTGCATCAAATCAAGATACTGTTTCATGGTTCCTCAAGAATTCTGTTGCTGCGGACGGTGGCGGTAAGCCCAAACCATCATAATGATACCCGCAAGCACCATCGGGATCGAAAGAATCTGCCCCATACTGATGTACTGCACCCAGCCGCCGGTGAACTGGGCGTCGGGCTGGCGGAAGAATTCCACGATGATGCGGAACAGGCCGTAGCCAATCAGGAACAGACCGGAAACGGAGCCGGTCGGGCGCGGTTTACGGATAAACAGGTTGAGGATCAGGAACAGTACCACGCCTTCCAGCGCCAGCTCGTACAGCTGCGACGCGTGACGCGGCAGCGCGCCGTAGGTATCGAACAGCGATTGCCATTCCGGATGCGTCGGCAGCAGCGCCAGGTCTTCGGCACGGGAGCCCGGGAAAATCATCGTGTAGTGGAAGCTCGGGTCCACGCGGCCCCACAGCTCACCGTTGATGAAGTTACCCAGACGCCCGGCGCCAAGGCCAAACGGGATCAGCGGCGCGATAAAATCGGAGACCTGGAAGAAGGTGCGTTTGGTGCGTCTGGCGAAGATAATCATCACCAGGATCACGCCGATCAGGCCGCCGTGGAACGACATGCCGCCGTCCCAGACGCGGAACAGATACAGCGGATCGGCAAGAAATACCGGCAGGTTGTAAAACAGCACGTAGCCGATACGGCCGCCCAGGAAGACGCCGAGGAAGCCCGCGTAGAGCAGGTTTTCCACTTCATTTTTCGTCCAGCCGCTGCCCGGACGATTCGCCCGACGGGTGGCCAGCCACATCGCAAAGACAAAGCCCACCAGGTACATCAAACCGTACCAGTGGAGGGAGACCGGACCTAGAGAAAAAATGACCGGATCGAACTCCGGAAAATGCAGGTAGCCACTATTCATCTGTCACCATAAAGACTTGTTATTCCGCCGAAAGTGGACAGCGGTGATGATCCATACCCGAACAAAACGGGCACGCCGAAGGAGGCGAATCATAGCATAAGCCACAAGAGCGATCCGCGCCGAACGTGTAAAAGATATGTATACGGATGCTAACAGAATGCCGTTTTCCCGGCGGTACCCTACTTTGCCGGAGGGTGCGAGCAGAGGATCCCCGGGTTACGGCTTACGCCTCACCCGGGCTGGCGCTACCGCCCGCCGCGGATCAGGCCGCCGAGACCGCGACGCTCCATAAAGGCCGCCACCTGATGGCGCACCTCGGCGGTCATCTGCGCATCGAGGCTGCGACGCGACAGCTCCTGCGCCTCTTCGATATCAATGCGGCGCAGCAGATACTTCACCCTCGCCACCGAGCGGCCGTTCATCGACAGATGGCGGTAACCGAGGCCGATAAGGATCGTCACGCACATCGGGTCGCCCGCCATCTCGCCGCACAGGCGCAGATCGATGCCAAAGCGCTCCGCGTCATGGGCGATCATCGCCAGCGCACGCAATACCGCAGGATGCAGGCTGTCATACATGCTGGCGACCCGGGTATTGTTGCGGTCGACGGCCAGCAGGTACTGGGTCAGGTCGTTCGTCCCTACCGAGATAAAATCGATCCGGCTGGCCAGCTGCGGCAGCATAAAGACCATCGACGGGACCTCCAGCATCACCCCCAGGCGCGGACGTGGGATGGCGTAGCCGATCATCTCTTCCACTTCCCGGCTGGCGCGATCGATCAGCCGACGGGCCTCATCCACCTCCTCCAGACTGGTCACCATCGGCAGCAAAATGCTGAGGTTGCCGGTGGCGGCGTTGGCGCGCAGCATCGCCCGCACCTGGATCAAAAAGATCTCCGGCTGATCGAGGGTGATGCGGATCCCGCGCCAGCCGAGGCACGGGTTCTCTTCGCTGATCGGCATATACGGCAGCTGTTTATCCGCGCCGATGTCCAGGGTACGCAGGGTCACCGGTTTGCTGTTAAACATCTGCAGCATGCCCTGATACTGGGCGACCTGCTCCTCTTCTGAGGGGAAGCCGCTCTGCAGCATAAAGGGAATTTCGGTGCGGTAGAGGCCAATGCCGTCAACAAAGCTGCCGAGCTTCTCTTCGTGCTCCGGGCTTAAGCCGGCGTTGAGCATGACTTTCACCCGCTCGCCGCTTTTCAGCTCCGACGCGCGCTGGAGATCGTCCTCCGCCAGGCGGCTGAGTTCGTTCTCTTCGCTGATAAGGCGCTGATACTCCTGCAACAGGACAGGTTCAGGATCCACCAGCAGTTCACCGCGATAGCCATCGACAATCAGCGTATGGCCATGCAGCAGCGAGGGCTGAATATCGGCGCCCATCACCGTTGGGATGCCGAGGGCCCGCACCATAATAGCGGCATGGGAGTTGGCGGCGCCATCGCGCACCACCACGCCGGCCAGGCGATCCTGCGGCACTTCGGCGAGGGTGGTGGCCGACAGCTCGTCCGCCACGAGGATAATGCGCGCCGGCCAGGTGTTGGGCCCCTGAATACTGTCGTCGAGATGGAACAGCAGACGCTGGCCCAGGGTACGCAGATCGCCGGCCCGCTCTTTCAAATAGCCGTCGCTCAGCGCGGCAAACTGTTCGGCGAACTTCTCAATGATCTTTTTGACGGCCCACTCGGCGACGGCGCCTTTGTCAACTTCGGCAAACAGCTCGCGACGCAGGCGGGCGTCGGAGAGCAGGTGCGAGTAGAGATCGAAGATCGCCGCCGTCTCTTTTTGCGCCCCGGCGGCATAGCGTTTGCTGTAGCGACGAAACTCGTTGGCCGCCTCTTCCAGCGCACCGGTCAGGCGTTCGCGTTCCGAGGCGGTGTCCAGCGTCGAGGCTTCATACACCTGCTCCATCAGCGGCAGGCTGACGTCCATCCAGCCCTCGGCGATCGCCACCCCGGAAGAGGCCGGCAGAGCGCGAATGCGCGTTTGACGATACTGGCCGAACAGGGCGTTCAGCTGGGACTGGGAGAGGATCGCCGCCATCTGGGTGGCGAGGGTGACGAGGAAAGACTCTTCGCTTTCATCAAACTGACGCAGCTCGCGCTGCTGGACCACCAGCACGCCCAGCAGCTGGCGGCGCTGAATGATCGGCACGCCAAGGAAGGCGCGGAAGCGGTCCTCTTTGACGGCGGGGATATATTTGAAGCTGGGGTGTTTTTGCGCATCGGCGAGGTTGATGGGTTCCGCCAGGCGGCCAACCAGCCCCACCAGGCCTTCATCGAACGCCAGCGCAACGGTGCGCCCGCGAGGTTTTTTTAACCCGCGGGTGGCCATCAGGTAATAGCAGCGTCGGTCATTGTCAGCCAGGTAAACCGAGCAGACTTCCGTCTCCATCGCCTGGCAGACATCCGTCACCAGAATATCCAGCGCCTCGTTTAAACGCGGCGCGCTCGCGACCTTCTCGACTATTTCTCGCAACCGAGTGAGCATAATGTGCGTGGCTTAACCTCTTTTACGTCGATAAGCAGGCGCGTTTTGCGGCTTAGGTGCGCTCTCCGCCAGCGACATGGTCACGCTGGCGAACTCTTTCATCACCCGGCGGTAGACGTCGCGCTTAAACGACACCACCTGGCGAACCGGGTACCAGTAACTCACCCAGCGCCAACCATCAAATTCAGGTGTACTGCTGGTTTGCATATTGATGTCCGCATCGTTGCCGATCAACTGCAAAAGAAACCACTTTTGTTTCTGGCCGATACAAACCGGCTTTGTGTCCCAACGCACCAAACGTTTAGGCAACTTGTAACGCAGCCAGTTACGGGTTGATGCCAGGATCCGCACATCTTTACGGCTTAACCCGACCTCTTCAAACAATTCCCGATACATCGCCTGCTCTGCGGATTCTCCTGGATTAATGCCCCCTTGCGGGAACTGCCACGAGTGCTGACCATAGCGCCGGGCCCACATCACCTGGCCCTGACGATTACAGATTACAATACCGACATTTGGGCGGTAGCCATCGTCATCAATCACCGGACTACCTCAAGATAAGCTTCAATGTGAATGATTGTTTCACACTCGCCGGAAACGGTAAACCACTCTGTTCGCACACTGAGAACGGATAACATTTGAATAACTCACAGTAATTGCCAGAGTTATAAACAATGAAAGCGCGTGACAGCCGATTTTATTCACTTTTTCTGTGGATAGAGTTGTGAAGAAGTACGGAATTAACCCGGGAAAACCCAGAGTAATCTGGACATCGCATCGCTAGCATCTGAAAATAATAGTATCATATTCATAAGGTTAGAATATATTCCTTTCACACATTACAGCATAACGTGACGATCATCACACATGCGATCCGCCGACTGATGAAAGATCGAGCAATGTCGATTTTATCCACAGATTACGCGCAGGCCACCGGCAAATTTTCTCTAAAAATTCGATTTTCGTCGCACGTCAAGGCTGTAAATCGAACCAGTAGTGAGTCTTTTCCCCAGTTATCCCACTTTTCTGTGGATAACATGGTGTAAGATCCTGTTTATTGTCAGTGACCAGTTCTGGAAAACCCGTTTACACCGTTTTCATAAGCCGCATGATGAGTTTAAAAAGCCATATAAATCATGAGATTGGTATAGTTACTCAGAAAACGGTAAACTCTATCCACAACGCGCAAAATTAGCGCTCACTTTTTAACCAAAGGTATTGCCCTATGCCCGCTATCGCTCCGCTCGCCTCACCGCCGCAAAGTCAGGAACAGCTGCTGGCCCAGGCCCGCCAGCTGGCCGGCTATTCGCTGGGCGAGCTGGCGGCGCTGGCGGGGATCCCCATTCCGCGCGATCTGAAGCGCGATAAAGGCTGGACGGGCATTCTGCTGGAGCTGTGGCTGGGCGCCAGCGCAGGCAGTAAACCCGAGCAGGATTTCGCCGCGCTGGGGGTCGAGCTCAAAACGATCCCCATCGACAGCCGGGGACGCCCGCTGGAGACCACTTTCGTCTGCGTCGCCCCGTTAACCGGCAATAGCGGCGTCACCTGGGAGAGCAGCCATGTGCGGCATAAGCTGCAGCGCGTTCTGTGGATCCCGGTGGAGGGTGAACGCACCATCCCGCTGGCGGCGCGGCGCGTCGGCGCACCGCTGCTGTGGAGCCCGGACGAAGACGAGGAGCGCCAACTGCGCATGGACTGGGAAGAGCTGATGGATCTCATTGTTCTCGGTGAGGTAGAGCGCATTACCGCCCGCCACGGCGAGGTGCTGCAGTTAAGACCGAAAGCCGCCAACAGTAAGGCGCTGACCGAAGCCATCGGCGCCCGCGGGGAGACAATCCTCACGCTGCCGCGCGGTTTCTATCTGAAAAAGAATTTTACCGCCGCCCTGCTTGCCCGCCATTTCTTGTTACAACACGATTAATTTTTTGTTCTGCGTTGGGGGTTGCATATAATTGCTGCTTTCTATTTTGCAGGACTTTGAACAATGTTATTTGCATGGATAACCGATCCTAACGCCTGGCTGGCGCTGGGCACATTGACGCTGCTGGAGATCGTGCTCGGGATCGACAATATTATTTTCCTCTCTCTGGTCGTGGCTAAGCTCCCCACCGCCCAGCGCGCCCATGCGCGCCGGATCGGTTTGATGGGCGCGATGGTCATGCGTCTGGCGCTGCTAGCCTCAATCGCCTGGGTCGTTAAGCTTACCAACCCGCTCTTTACCGTTTTCGGTCAGGAGATCTCGTTTCGCGATCTGATCTTGCTGCTCGGCGGGCTATTCCTTATCTGGAAAGCCAGTAAAGAGATCCATGAGTCTATCGAAGGTGAAGAGGAGGGGCTGAAGACCAACGTCCACTCCTTCCTCGGCGCTATCGTGCAGATCATGCTGCTGGATATCATCTTTAGCCTCGATTCAGTGATCACCGCCGTCGGCCTGTCGGATCATCTGTTCATCATGATGGCGGCGGTGGTGATCGCGGTGGGGGTGATGATGTTCGCCGCGCGACCCATCGGCGATTTTGTTGACCGTCATCCTTCGGTGAAAATGCTGGCGCTGTCGTTTCTGATCCTCGTCGGCTTTACCCTGATGCTGGAAAGCTTCGACGTCCATGTGCCGAAGGGATACATCTATTTCGCCATGTTCTTCTCTATCGCGGTGGAGAGCCTTAACCTGCTGCGTAATAAGAAAAACCCGCTGTAAACCACAAAATTGCAGCCTGGTCACAGGCTGCAACCCTTTTTCAGACTTTACTGCTTTTTATGTCTCACAAATCAGGCTATTAATAGACGGGTATGGGGTGCAGCTACTGAAGAGGTGTTGACGATGAAGAAATGGGCAGTATTGATTTCCGCCGTAGGACTGGCGTTCTCGGTTTCCGGTTGCAGCAGCGATTACGTCATGGCGACCAAAGATGGGCGAATGATCCTGACCGACGGTAAACCTACCGTGGATGACGATACCGGTTTAATCAGTTACGAAGATCAGCAGGGTAATAAAATGCAGATCAATCGTGACGACGTTTCGCAAATCATTAAGCGTTAATCTTTCCCTGTCGGCCCCAGCTTCTGTTGACGCTGCGCTTACCGACCACCAGTCTTTTGAGAAGAGTCGGGATATACCAGGACGCCGCGGGTTTCACCCACCGCCCCTCCTCGTCACCCGGCTTTTTTGATTTTTTACTTCCTCTTTTTCTCACCCTCTGCCATGTTGATACTCCTTTGTCGGGGAATGCCTGACCTTATAAATAAAAAGGAAGCTGGCTATGCAGTATCACCGTATCCCACACAGTTCTCTTGAAATCAGCACCCTCGGGCTGGGAACCATGACTTTTGGCGAACAGAATAGCGAGGCCGATGCCCACCAGCAGCTCGATTACGCGGTTGCCAACGGCATCAACCTGATCGATGTCGCTGAAATGTACCCGGTCCCGCCGCGCCCGGAAACCCAGGGGCTGACTGAAACCTACGTCGGCAACTGGCTGGCGAAACGCGGCAATCGCGAAAAGCTGGTGCTCGCCTCGAAAGTCAGCGGGCCCGCGCGCAATAACGACAGCAGCATTCGGCCCAATCACGTCCTGGACCGCAAAAATATCCGCGAGGCGCTGCACGCCAGCCTGAAGCGGCTGCAGACCGATTATCTCGATTTATATCAGGTTCACTGGCCGCAGCGGCCAACCAACTGCTTTGGCAAGCTGGGCTATACCTGGGCCGACGCCGCGCCCGCCGTGACGCTGCTGGATACCCTCGAAGCGCTGACCGAGTTCCAGCGCGCCGGGAAGATCCGCTACATCGGCGTGTCGAACGAAACCGCCTTCGGCGTGATGCGTTATCTGCACCTGGCGGATAAGCACGACCTCCCGCGGATCGTGACTATTCAGAATCCTTACAGCCTGCTGAACCGCAGCTTTGAAGTCGGCCTCGCGGAAGTGAGTCAGTTCGAAGGCGTGGAGCTGCTGGCCTACTCTTGCCTGGCTTTCGGCACACTGACCGGCAAGTATCTCAACGGTGCGAAGCCGGCGGGGGCGCGCAATACGCTGTTCAGCCGCTTTACGCGCTACAGCAGCGAGCAGTCGCAGAAAGCGGTAGCGGCCTATGTGGATATCGCCAAACGCCACGGCCTCGATCCGGCGCAAATGGCGCTGGCCTTTGTGCGTCGGCAGCCGTTTGTCGCCAGCACCCTGCTGGGGGCGACGACCATGACGCAGCTGCAGGCCAACGTGGAAAGTTTGCAGCTTGAGCTGAGCGAAGAGGTATTAGCGGAGATTGAGGCGGTGCATCAGGTTTATACCTACCCGGCGCCGTAAGAAAGCAAAGCCCCGGGTAAGGCGTATACGCCTTACCCGGGCTATCGAAGAGCAGATATTGGCGAACCCATCGCCCAGTCAAGCGCAGCGCAAGCCGGGAGGTTATTTACGCCGCCCCCAGACCCACAGCGCGGCAATGGCCACGGCGAATACCGCGCCAAAGCCTATCCCCACGGCGACCGGTGGAACGCCCACGCTCACCGCCAGGGAATAGAGCCCCAGCATCAGCAGCATCGCCACGTTCTCACCGAGGTTCTGTACCGCAATGGCGTTACCTGCCCCGACCGAATGTTTCCCACGCTCCTGCAGCAGCGCGTTCAGCGGTACGATAAAGAACCCGCCGAACACCCCGAGCAGCAGCAGCAGACCGAACGCCGGCAGCAGCGACTGCTGCACCGCAAAGGCTATCACCGCGATACCGATCAAAATCCCGGCCGGCATACAGCGCGACACCGTCTCCAGGGTCACCAGCTTAGCCGCCGCCCCGGCACCCAGCACAATCCCCACCGCCACCATCGCATTAAGATAGGTGGGCATGGCGTTGCTGGTAATGCCCAGCGCCACCGGCACCCAGATCACCAGCAGGAAACGCAGGGTCACGCCAGCGCCCCAGAACAGGCTGGTGCCCATCAGCGAAAAGCGGGTTTCGCCGTTGCGCCACAGCGTCCGGCAGGCGCTGAAGAAGCTGTGCGTCATTGGCTTAAAACGCCACGACTGCCCCGGACGCGCCGCCGGCAGCCTGGGTATCCACAGGTTAGCCACTACCGCCCCGCCGTAGACCAGCGCGCAGACGATCAGCGCCGCCAGCACGTGCCAGTCGGCGAGGATCCCGCCGGCCATGGAGCCCAGCAGGATCGCCGCGATGGTCGAGGACTCCATCAGTCCGTTAGCCTTCACTAACTTATCGCCGGTGGTGAGTTCGCCGAGAATGCCATACTTGGCCGGCGAATAGGCGGCGGCGCCAATCCCCACCAGCGTATAGCCGATAAACGGATTGACGCCGAAGCAGATGCAGCCGGCGCCGAGCAGTTTCAGGCCGTTGGCCACCATCATCACCCGGCCTTTGGCAAAGCTATCGGCGAACTGGCCGACAAAGGGGGCAAAGAGGATGTAAGCGCCCACAAACAACATCTGCAAGACCGGCTGGCTCCACTCCGGATAATAGAGCTGCTTCATCAGCGCCAGGGTGGCGAAGAGAAGCGCATTGTCGCCGAAGGCCGACAGGAACTGGGCGCAGATCACCGCCACCATCCCTTTCGAGTACAGCGAAGGGTTAGTATGTACTGACTCACTCATGGGTTGTTTCCGCCTCGTCGACCATATTTTTCAGGGTGACATAGTCTGGCTTGCCGCTGCCGAGCACCGGTAGCTGTTTCAGCCAGCGTATATCTCGCGGCACCGCCAGCTCCGGTACGCCGTGCTGGCGAGCGTAGCGCAGCAGGGCTTCACGAGTCAGTTCATTATCGGTGGTAAACAGCACCAGCGCCTCGCCTTTGCTGGCGTCCTGTTTAATCGCCGTGGCGTGCATTTTGTCCGGCGACGCGCCGAGGGCCACCTGCTCCACCATCTCGAGGGAGATCATCTCGCCGGCGATTTTGGCGAAGCGCTTCGCGCGGCCCTGAATGCGGACATAGCCCTGCTCGTCGAAGGTAACGATATCCCCGGTGTCATACCAGCCCGCTTCCATCTCGCCGTGCTGGTTTTCCGCCGCAGGCGCTTCCAGCATGCCGGGGTTTTCCACCCGCAGGTAGCCTTTCATGATGTTCGGCCCTTTCAGCTGCAGCCGCCCCCCTTGCTCAATGCCTGGCATCGCCAGCAGGCGGGCGTCCATCCCCGGCAGGATGCGGCCCACGGTGCCGACCTTCGCCGCCATCGGCACGTTAATCGAGACCACCGGCGCGCACTCGGTCACGCCATAGCCTTCGAGAATGCGCAGGCCGAATTTATCCTGCCACAGCTGTTTGGTGCTCTCCTGCAGCTTCTCCGCCCCGGCGACCACGTAGCGCAGGCGGTAGAAATCGTACGGATTGGCGAAACGGGCATAGTTGGCGAGGAAGGTCGAAGTGCCGAACAGCACCGTACAGTTGCGATCGTAGACCAGCTCCGGCACCACGCGATAGTGCAGCGGGCTGGGATAGAGAAACACTTCCGCCCCGGTAAGCAGCGGCGTCAGCAGGCCGACGGTGAGGCCAAAAGAGTGGAACAGCGGCAGCGCCGACATAAAGCGGTCATTGGCGGTAAAGTCGGCGATAGTTTTGATCTGCTCGACGTTGGACAGCAGACTCTTATGGCTGTGCACCACCCCTTTCGGATTGCCCTCGGAACCGGAGGTGAAGAGGATCATCGCCGCGTCTTCCGGCTGCTGCTTAACCTGCGCCAGACGCGGCGCCAGCAGATGAGCAAAAATCCACAGTTTGTCAGCGAGGGTGATATCGCCTTTAAGATCTTCCAGGAATACCCAGCGCACCTGGGTCAGCTGCTCCGGCAGGTGCCAGAGTTTGCCTTTATCGAGGAAGGTGCGCGAGGTGAAAATGGTGTTGAGCTCCGCGGCGGCTATCGCGCTGCTGAGCCCTTTCACCCCGGCGGTATAGTTCATCATCGCCGGAATACGCCCGCGGGCGATAGCGCCGAAAATCACCGCCGCGCTGATGCCGGCGTTAGGCAGCATCAGGCCGATCTTCTCGCCCGGCTGGCTGTATTTTTCCAGAATGCGGGCGACAAACAGGGTTTTGGTTAGCAGCTTGCGATAGGTATCCGGCTGGAAGTTGATATCCTCCACGCAGGGTTTGCGCGCGCCGAAGCGGTCCTGCGCCGCCAGCAGCGACTCATACAGGGTTTCCCGCGGGCGCACCGCCATCCGGGCTTCCATCATGATCTGATGCAGCATCTCCCCGGCGATTTTGCGCCGGTCGCGGGCGCGCGGCGCCTCGGGCATCGGCAGATGGGTGGGCGGCAGGAGATGCAGCTGAATACGCGGGAACAGGCGACGTTTCACCAGCCCCTTCAGCCGGCTGAAGGGCGTCAGTTCGGCGCCTTCAATACGCAGCGGCACAATGGTCGCCTGCGATTTGGCGGCGACAAAGGCGGCGCCGTCATAAATTTTCATCAGCGAGCCGCTGACCGAAATTCGCCCTTCCGGGAAAATAACCACCGGCCGCCCCTGCTCAATCAGGCGCACCAGATGTTTGATCGACATCGGCTTGGTCGGGTCCAGCGGCACAAAATCGATAATCGGCGTCAGCGCGCGCATAAACCAGCGCTGGCTGATTGAGGTATAGACCGCAAAAACCGGTCGGACCGGCAAAAACAGCGCCAGCAGAATGCCGTCGAGGAAAGAGACGTGGTTCGGGGTGATTAAGACCTTTTGCTGGTATAAAGCCTGCGTGTCGCCGGTCAGTCTGACCCGGTATAACCCCTTGAACAGCAGTCTGAAAAATCCCAAAAGCATAACAACTCCATGTGACCGGTTGATGAGTCAAAGCAGGTTACACGAGAAGGCATGGGAAAGCAGTGCAGCGGGGGGATTTTCGGAATAAAAAAAACCTGCGCATCCGCGCAGGTCGGTGTAAGACGTTCAGTACGAAGAGCGTACCTGAGAAACTCACCTATCAATACCTCTGGGATCTCGATTGTCACGTTTTTTGGCCGTAACGGGCCAGCGGGAAAACGCAAGGGAGTGAGCCTAAGTGCAACGAGGTATTACGATTTTCGCTATCTGTAACAACGCCGATAGCGGGCAAAAAAAAACCTGCGCATCTGCGCAGGCTGGTGTAAGTAAAGTGGTCAACGTGACGTTGACTCCACCTATCAATACCTCTGGGATAGCCAGAATATCAACCGGATCCGCGAACAAACCAGCGAACATTCGCAACAGCGCATCGCAAAGTGTAAGCAAAGGTTTGTATTTCCCTGCGCCGGTTTCAATTACCGATCGCGTCAATGTAAACAGGTCACCGATAAGCCCGCGCTGAATCACATTTGCGCCATTCCTTCGCCGCCGCGCCTTGAATCTGCCGCTCTTTCCCGTAACATAGCAGTATGTAAACGCTTACCCTAGAAAAGGCATGGTATGGCGACTATTAAGGATGTAGCCCGACTCGCAGGAGTCTCCGTCGCTACCGTCTCCCGCGTCATCAACAACTCTCCCAAAGCCAGCGAAGCCTCGCGTCAGTCCGTGGGCGCGGCGATGGAAACCCTGAACTATCACCCCAACGCGAACGCCCGGGCGCTGGCCCAGCAGTCAACGGAAACCGTCGGCCTGGTGGTGGGCGATGTCTCCGACCCCTTCTTCGGCGCGATGGTCAAAGCCGTCGAACAGGTGGCCTACCGCACCGGCAATTTTTTGCTGATTGGCAATGGCTACCACAACGTGCAGAAGGAGCGCCAGGCGATAGAGCAGCTGATCCGCCATCGCTGCGCGGCGCTGGTGGTGCACGCCAAAATGATCCCCGATGAGGAACTGGCGGGGTTAATGAAACAGATCCCCGGCATGGTGCTGATCAACCGCATCCTGCCCGGATATGAAACCCGCTGCG
The DNA here is from genome assembly GCF_018223905.1 of Klebsiella sp. 28. Lineage (NCBI taxonomy): Bacteria > Pseudomonadati > Pseudomonadota > Gammaproteobacteria > Enterobacterales > Enterobacteriaceae > Klebsiella > Klebsiella sp. 28. The sequence continues at coordinate 12,064 of NZ_JAGRQY010000087.1, read as the reverse complement.
TGGCGCTGGACGACCGCTACGGCGCCTGGCTGGCGACCCGCCATTTGATCCAGCAGGGGCACACGCGTATCGGCTATCTGTGCTCAAACCACGATATCTCCGATGCGGAAGATCGGCTGCAGGGGTACTACGCGGCGCTGGAGGAGAGCGGCCTGCCGTGCAACGACCGGCTGGTCACGTTTGCCGAGCCGGATGAAAGCGGCGGCGAACAGGCGATGACCGAACTGCTTGGCCGCGGCCGCCACTTTAGCGCCGTCGCCTGCTATAACGACTCGATGGCCGCCGGCGCGATGGGGGTGCTGAATGACAACGGCATCGACGTTCCGCGGGAGATTTCGCTGATTGGCTTCGACGATGTCCTGATTTCGCGCTATGTCCGCCCGCGGTTGACTACCGTCCGCTATCCGATCGTCACGATGGCGACCCAGGCGGCCGAGCTGGCTTTAGCCCTGGCGGAGCAGCGGCCGGCGCCGGAGATCACCCATCTGTTCAGCCCGACGCTGGTCCGTCGTCACTCGGTGGTCGCCCCGCAGGAAGGCGATAAGTCATAGCGATAGAGGTGCACGGCGGTGGCCGGGTAATCCAGCCCCTCGCCGATGTAGCGCCAGCCGAAGCGTTCATAGAAATCCCGGCAGGCGGAGTAGAGATAGAGCTCCCGAAAGCCCGCGCGGCGGGCATAATCGATCACATGCCGCTGCAGTTTTCCGGCCAGCCCCTGACCGCGGGCGGCGGGCGCGACGTACAGCGCCGCCAGCCAGGGAAACAGATCCTGGCGGCTGATCAAATCGCAGCGCCAGAGGCCAATCGTGCCGAGCAACTGCTCGCCTTCCACGGCAATAAAGGTCAACGGCAGCGCCTCCGCCGACTGGCTATGCTGCACGATGCTGGCGAAGAATTGCCGCGGCAGCGTCTCGCCGCCAAAGGCCTGCCACAACCAGTCGGTCACCTGCGGGGCGAACTGCGGCGCAGCGTACAGCGGCAGGATCGTCATACCAGCTTCCCCTGAAAAATCGGCACTGAGTCGAACAGATAGCCGTCAAAGTCGGGGGCGTCCTCATCGGACAGCTCCAGCAGGCTGTTTTTGACGTTTTCCAGATGCTGCCACATCGCCTGCCAGGCGCCCATCACATCGCGACGCCGCAGCGCGGCGAGCAGGGTCTGCCGGTCGCCGAGCCATTTCAGCCGCCAGGCGCGGCTGGCAATATGCACATTGAACTGCTGCCACAGCGGGCTGCTGTCCATCTGCAGCCAGATCCGCTCTACCGTCGCCAACAGCATCTGGTTCTGCGTCGCCCCGGCGAGCACCAGATGGAACAGACGAGCGTTATCCTGCGCGGTGTCGTTGAGAGCGATTGCCCGCTGCTCCTGTTCAATAATCCGCTTCAGATTGTCGATATCGGCGCGGGTGGCCATTTTCGCGGCAAAGGCGGCGATGTTGCTCTCCAGCAGCTGGCGCGCCTGGAGAATTTCAAACGGGCCGACGTCGCTGCTGAGCAGCTGCTCCTCTTCGCTGTCGTTCTCGTGAGGAATGCGCATGACATACACCCCGGATCCCTGACGAATATCCACCGTCCCCTGCAGCTCCAGCATCAGCAGCGCTTCGCGCACGATGGTCCGGCTGACGCCATAGGTTTCGGCAATATGGCGTTCCGGCGGCAAACGCGACCCGACCGGGTAGCGCCCCTGCGCGATCTGGGCGCGCAGGTCATCACCAATCTCCTGATAGGGCTTCTTTTCCGGCGGAACTATCGCTTTTTCCACAAAATCACCTGTGCGTTACATGCCTGCGAGTCAAATACGCCGCTATCTTAGCAAATATTGCCCCCGGCTAGCGGTATTCATCATCGATATCCAGCACCAGTTCACGCCGTTCGCCCAGTTGACGAAACCAGTGCGCCGAGGCTTTGGGTCGCCGGGCGCGATGGTTTTGCAGATCGATTTCGATAAGCCCGTAGCGGTTTTTAAAGGCGTTCATCGGCGATACGTTGTCGGTAAACGCCCACAGCATATAGCCCTGGCAGTTGGCCCCTGCCTCGCGGGCGCGCAGGGTGTGCCACAGATGTTCGCTGATAAAACGAATGCGGTAGCTGTCATCGATGACGCCTTCGCGGTTACGGAACTGGCCTTCGTTTTCCACCCCCATCCCGCTCTCCGCCACGAACCACGGGATGTTGCGATAGTCATTTTTTATCCGCATCGCCATATCAAAGATGATTTGCGGGTAGATTTCCCAGCCGCGGGAGGCGTTCATCCGCCGGCCGGGCAGCTCAAACGGCTCATAATACCAGGCCGGATGGAACGGGGTGTGCGGATGCCAGGCCCGCGACGGGGCTTTGACCCGGTGCGGGTAGTAAAGATTAATCCCCAGCTCATCGACGGTGTGCTCGCGGATAACCGCCAGATCCTCCTCGCTGGTATCCCACGTCACCTGATGCTGCTCAAGCAGCGCGAGAAGCTCCGGCGGCCAGACGCCGTGCACCAGCGGGTCGAGGAACATGCGGTTGTAGAACAGATCGTAGATCTCCGCCGCGCGCAGGTCATGGGGGGCGCGTGAGCGTGGGTAGGTCACCTCCGGATTGAGGATGCAGCCGACGGTCCCGGGATAGCCGAGCTCGCGAAACCGCTTCACGACGCTGGCGGTCGCCAGCACCTTATGATAGTTCCACTGCATCCAGGTGCTGGTGTTCTGCTCATAGGGCCAGCGCAGAGCATCCAGATAGACCCGGGTCTGCACCACAATTGGCTCATTAAAGGTAAACCAGCGCGTTACCTTCGGGTGGTAGCGGGCAAACACCTTCTCCGCGTAGCGTACAAACAGCTCAACCACCGTTTTCGACCCCCAGCCGCCATACTTTTCCAGCAGATAGCCGGGCAATTCATAATGCTCAAGGCAGATCATCGGCGTGATGCCGTTGGCCAGTAGCGCATCGAACAGCTGGTCGTAATAGGCCGCATACTCCTCATCCACCGTGACGTTTTCATAGTCGGTCAGAAAGCGCGACCAGTTGATTGAGGTGCGGTAGTGGGTCAGCCCGGCCAGCTTCATCAGCTGCACATCTTCCTGAAAGCGGTTGATAAAATCGGTGGCCACCGCCGGGCCATAGCCGTTATGCCAGACGTGGCGATCGTTTTTGTACCAGAGATCGGGCCAGGAGTCCTGCCCTGGTTTTTTCCCGCTCCAGCCTTCGGTCTGCCAGGCGGAAGCCGCCGCGCCAAGGATAAAATCATCGGGAATGGTCATCCGTACGGTAGTCATAGGCTCCTCAGACAGGGTTGGCGGTTTGTTGATTGTCTACCTGACGCTGCGCGGCATCGGCACGGCGGGAGGCGATTTTGACGAAAGGCAGATAGATAAGCACCGCGACGACGATGCAGATAAGCTGGGTCACCACCGCCCCCATCGAGCCGGCGGTGGAGAGCCAGGCGTTGATCAGCGGCGGTGTGGTCCAGGGGACCATCACCACCGCCTTGCCGGCGAAGCCGGTCAGGGTGGCGAAATAGCCGATGCTGCCGGTCACCAGCGGGGTGATGATAAACGGGATGGCGAGGATCGGGTTGAGCATGATCGGCATCCCGAAGATCACCGGCTCGTTAATATTGAACAGCCCCGGGCCTATCGACAGCTTGGCGATCTCTTTCATCTCTTTGCGCCTGGTGGCGATCATCACCGCAATCAGCAGGCCGATGGTCAGCCCCGAGCCGCCGATGCTCATGTAGACATCCCAGAAGGGCATCGTGATGATGTTCGGTACCTCTTTCCCCTGCTCAAAAGCGCTCATATTGACGGTGATCGCTCCCAGCAGCAGCGGCTCGCGGATCGGCTTGATCATCTGGTTGCCGTGAATGCCGATCACCCAGAACAGCTGGGCGACGAACATCAGCAGCAGGATCCCCGGCAGGCTCTGCACCACCCGCTCCAGCGGCTGCTGCACCACCTGGTAGACCGCATCGTAGAGATACATTCCCGTCAGCTGGTGAAAGAGAAAACCAAAGGTGGCGATCGCGGTGGTGGTGATGATCGCCGGGATCAGCGCGGAAAAAGAGGCAGAGACGTTCGGCGGCACGGTATCCGGCATTTTGATCTTCAGTCCCTTGCGCCCTTCCAGCCAGCAGTAAATCTCCACTGACAGAATGGCGATGAACATCCCAAGGAACAGACTGCGGGTATCGGAAAACTGGCGCAGCAGGACATCTTTCACCACGTGCATCTGGCCATCGACCATCATCTCCACCGTGGTCGGCGTGACGCAGATAAAGCAGATCACCGCCAACAGGCCGGGAAACAGGCTTTTGATGCCGTTGATCCGCCCCAGCTCAATACCGATCAGAAACACGGCGCCGATATTGAGGAAGTTGAGCGTAGCGTAGTTAAGCGCGCTGGTGATCGGCTTCAGCGCCGCAAGAAAGGAGAGCGAGGAAAAGCTGGCGAGCCCATTCTTCGGATCCAGCACCATATTGGAGATCAGCACCGAAAAGGCCCCGACGATGATCACCGGCATCAGGGTAATAAACGCCGATTTGATCGCCATAATGTAGCGATAGCTGTTGAATGTCGTCGCGAAACGCCCCAGCGCGTCGATCAGTTTGTCCTGTAATGCCATAAAAGAGTACCTCAGTGTAAAGGGCTTATTGCGGCCAGGTGAACAGCCAGAGACTTTTGGCATACCAAAACATAGTCGCCAGGCAAAAATAGTTCTGTGACAGCGCTCGCAACGCGCACAGTGGTATCCCAAATATCCAATAAAATCGACATTGGCATACCAGAGTCTGTCGGCTCGTCAGTTCCTGCCAAAAGCGTGATCGCGATGGTTTTTCCGCCCCGCCCCGTCGATATGTCCCTTTTCGGTCTGTGATAAACTGCGCTTTACCACGTGAAATCAGGAATCGATGAATGGCTACAATGCTGGATGTCTCAATTCGCGCAGGCGTCTCGAAAGCGACGGTTTCCCGCGTGTTGAACGGCACAGGTCAGGTGAAAGAGAGCACCCGCCAACAGGTCTTTAAAGCGATGGAAGAGCTGGGCTACCGGCCCAATTTCCTTGCCCGTTCGCTGGCCAATCAGACCAGCAATAGTATCGGGCTGGTCGTCTCCACCTTTGACGGCTTCTACTTTGGCCGTCTGCTGCAGCAGGCGTCACGCCAGACCGAAGCCTGGGGAAAGCAGCTTATCGTCACCGACGGCCATGATACGCCGGAGCGCGAAGAGGAAGCGGTGCAGATGCTCGCCGACCGGCAGTGCGATGCGATCATCCTCTATACCCGGCACATGAGCGAGAAGGCGATCATGTCGCTGATTAACTCGATCGCCATGCCGCTGGTGGTGATTAACCGCGATGTGGCGCAGGCCCGCGAACGCTGCGTGTTCTTCGAACAGCAGGAAGCCGCCTTCCAGGCCGTGGAGTATCTGATTACCCAGGGCCACCGCGATATCGCCTGCATCACCGTCCCGATGCATACCCCTACCGGCCAGGCTCGCCTGCAGGGCTACCGCAACGCGCTGATAAAACATGGTATTGAGTGGGATCCGAGCCGGGTGAAGTATGGGGACTCGACGATGACCCGCGGCTACGAACTGTGCCGGGAACTGCTGGACGAGAAAGCCCGCTTCAGCGCGCTGTTTTCCTGTAACGATGATATGGCGCTGGGGGCGTCAAAGGCGCTGCATCAGGCGGGGCTGCGTATTCCACAGGATGTGTCGCTGTTTGGCTTCGACGATGCGCCAAGCGCGAAATGGCTGGAGCCGGGGCTGTCGACGGTTTATCTGCCCATCGACAACATGATCACTACGGCTATCGACCAGGCGATCAAGCTTGCCAATCAGCAGCCGATAGAAACGATCCCGCCGTTTACCGGCACGCTGGTGCTTCGCGAGTCGGTGACGACGGGACCTTTTTTTAAATAAGCTCTAAGGCCAGCAGCTCCTGGATGGTCTGGCGACGGCGGATCAGTCGCGCCTTGCCGCCATCAAACAGCACCTCCGGCAGCAGCGGACGGCTGTTATAGTTGGATGACATCGAAGCCCCGTAGGCGCCGGTGTCATGGAGCACCAGATAATCCCCAGGCGCCACCGCCGGCAGCAGGCGGGTCTCGACTTTGCCCCCCTCCTGCTGGGTAAAGACATCCCCGGATTCGCACAGCGGCCCGGCCACCACGGTTTCGACCTGCGGCGCGGCGCTGAGATCCCGGCCATCCGCCGCCAGAGCGGTGATATGGTGATAGCTACCGTACATTGCCGGGCGCATCAGGTCGTTAAAGCCGGCGTCAATCAGCACGAAGTGACGGCTGCCCATCTCTTTCACGCTGCGCACCTGCGACACCAGCACGCCGGACTCGGCCACCAGGAAGCGTCCTGGCTCAATCTCCAGTTTCACCGGGTGCCCCAGATGGGCCGCGATCTGCTCCCGGGCGCGGTTCCACAGGCCATAATAGTGGGCGGTGTCGATGGCCTCTTCACCTTCGCGGTAAGGAATCGACAGACCGCCGCCGGCGGAGATGGCCTGCAGATCCTGGCCAAAGTCGACGACCTGGCGCACCATCGCGCCGCACACCTGCTCCAGGTGACCATAGTCAACGCCAGAGCCGATATGCATATGGATCCCGACCAGCTGCAGCTGATAGCGACGCATCACTTCCAGCGCCGCCGGCAGGTGGCTGTACCAGATGCCATGCTTGCTATTCTCACCGCCGGTATTGGTTTTCTGGCTGTGGCCGTGACCAAATCCCGGGTTGACGCGCAGCCAGACGCGATGGCCCGGCGACACCTCGCCCAGCTGGCTCAGCATGTCGATCGAGCCGGCGTTCACCGGGATCTGTAACGCCTTCACCCGATCGAGGGTGGCGTCGTCGATCAGATCGGCGGTAAAGACGATATCCTCTGGATTCTGCTGCGGATCGTAGCCTGCCGCCAGCGCCCGCTCGATCTCCCCCAGCGACACCGAGTCCACCTTCACCCCCTGCTCACGCATCAGACGCAGAATATGAATGTTAGAGCAGGCTTTTTGCGCAAAACGCACCACGTCGAACTGGCTGAGCTGGGCAATCTGGCGGCGAATAATCTGCGCATCATAGACCCAGACCGGACAGCCAAATTCCGCGGGCAGGCGCAGCAGGTTGTCTGCGGTCAGGTCAGTATCGGTGGCGTAAAGCGAGTGTGGCATAAGAACTCCGGTGCAGTGCGTGTGTTGGTCGCTGTTTTTTTTCGATTACGCCACAGTGACAGACGAATAAAAAATATCGTTTTATCGCGACTCTATGCAAAAATGATATGGTTCCAGCTGAGCCTCACGGAGACCGCATGCCAGCCGTCAATTTGCGTCATATCGAAATCTTTCACGCGGTGATGACCACCGGCAACCTGACCGAAGCGGCGCGGATGCTGCACACCTCGCAACCCACGGTCAGCCGCGAGCTGGCGCGCTTTGAGAAGGTGCTCGGCCTGCAGCTGTTTGAGCGGACCCGCGGTCGCCTGCAGCCGACGGTGCAGGGCCTGCGTTTGTTTGAGGAGGTTCAGCGCTCCTGGTATGGCCTGGACCGTATCGTCAGCGCCGCCGAGAGCCTGCGCGAGTTCCGCCAGGGCGAGCTGTCGATCGCCTGTCTGCCGGTGTTTTCCCAGTCCTTTCTGCCGCTGCTGTTGCCGCCGTTTCTCGCTCGCTACCCGGAGGTCAGCCTGCAGATCGTCCCCCAGGAGTCGCCGCTGCTGGAGGAGTGGCTCTCCGCCCAGCGCCATGACCTTGGCCTGACGGAGACCCTGCATACCCCCGCGGGCACCGAACGCACCCCGCTGCTGACGCTGAATGAAGTCTGCGTGCTGCCCGCCGGCCATCCGCTGGCGGCGCAGGCGACGCTGACCCCCGCCGATTTTCAGGGCGAAAACTACATCAGCCTGTCGCGCACCGACAGCTATCGCCAGCTGCTCGACGCCCTGTTCCTTGAGCATCAGGTTAAACGGCGGATGGTGGTCGAAACCCACAGCGCGGCCTCGATCTGCGCCATGGTGCGCGCCGGCGCCGGGATCTCGGTGGTGAATCCGTTAACCGCCCTGGACTATGCCGATAGCGGCGTGGTGGTGCGCCGCTTCAGCGTCGAGGTGCCGTTTACCGTCAGCCTGATCCGCCCCCTCCACCGCCCGCGCTCGGCGCTGGTCGACGCCTTTGTTGCCCACCTGCAGCAGAGTCTGCCGCAGATCCTCACGCCGCTGGCGTCGGTCCTGCAGAGAGCATAAAGTTGACCGCGTCTTCCGCGTGGATCGCCGCGGTGTCAAAGACCGGCAGCGGGCTGAGCTCGGCAGGCACCAGCAGGCCAATCTCCGTACAGCCGAAAATAACCCCTTCCGCCCCCTGCTCCGCCAGGGCGGCGATCGTCTGCAGATAATAATCCCGCGACGCCTCGCTGAAGGTGCCGAGACAAAGTTCGTCGAAGATGATCTGATTGATCTGCGCCCGATCGTCAGCCTCAGGGATCAGCGTCTCGATGGCAAACTGCTCCTGCAGACGACCGCGGTAAAAGGTCTGCTCCATGGTATAGCGGGTGCCCAGCAGCGCGACCCGGCGCTGACCTTTGGCGGCAATCGCCCGTCCGGTGGCATCGGCAATATGCAGGAAGGGAACCTGGCAGCGGGCGGCGATGGCATCTGCGACTTTATGCATGGTGTTGGTGCACAGGACAATGCCTTCGGCCCCCGCCTGCTGCAGCCCGACCGCGGCCTCAGCAAGGATCTCTCCGGCGCGATCCCAGTCGCCGGCGGACTGGCAGGCTTCGATGTCGTGAAAATCGACGCTGTGCAGCACCAGGCTGGCAGAGTGCAGGCCGCCCAGTCGCGCCTTAACGCCCTCATTGATCAACCGATAATAGGGGATCGTGGACTCCCAGCTCATGCCGCCTAACAGGCCAATGGTTTTCATCTTCTGCTCCTTATGTCGTTTCTGCCAGTGAAGCAAACTTGTGATCAACTTTCCACTTCTCTGGCCGCGTATTTCTTTTTCATGAAGAGTGGGATAAGTTAAATGAAACAATGTTTCACTTTAACAACAGGATCGCCAGATGTTTATTTTTCATAAAGACACCACCCTTGAAGACCTCGGCAATGGCGTAACCCGCCGCATTCTGGCCCACGACGGCAAAATGATGGCCGTGGAGGTGAATTTTGCCGCCGGTGCCGTCGGCCCGATGCATAACCATCCTCACGAACAGCTCACCTATGTGCTTTCCGGCGAGTTCGAGTTCACCATCGGCGAGGAGACGCGCGTCGTCAGCGCCGGCGATACGTTGTATAAGCGGCCGGGGATTATGCACGGCTGCGTCTGCCTGCAGCCCGGCACGCTGCTCGATACCTTTACTCCCATTCGCGAAGATTTTCTTGAAGGCTAATCCATAACGGGGGCGATCGCCGTCCCCGGTTACTGCCCGGTGCCCTTCAATAAAAAGATGCTGCCACAATCATTATCCTGGTAATTATATTTCCCGCTCAGTTAAGCCTAATTTTTCATTCCTTTCAGGCGCCCTTTACGGCCAAAATGCTTACCACCTCACCTTTTTGAAACATCGTTTCGACTTTGATCACATTTCCATCCTGATCTGCATGACGCAGAAACAAATCGCAATAAAATGAAATTAAAACGGTGTTTTATAAAAAACAGTTCAGCATAAAAAAAGGGGCTGTCAGCCCTTACCTGCTAGACCAGTTAAAGAATAACCCATTAATTAACAAGGACATGTTAAGCAGAGGAAGCGTTCAGACATTTTTGCGTTGTCAGGCGTAAAAGGCCGACAGCGCGGCGTCACCGGATCCGTATTACAACTCGTAAGCCAGGTAGGTATGTATGAATGAAAACAAGCTGCTGGGATTGGCATGGATATCGCCCTATATCATCGGGCTGATCGTCTTTACCGCTTTTCCCTTTGTTTCATCTTTCTTTCTCAGTTTTACCGAGTACGACTTGATGAGCCCGCCGGTATTTAACGGCATCGAAAACTATCGCTATATGTTGACCGAGGATAGCCTGTTCTGGAAATCGATGGGGGTGACCTTTGCCTACGTCTTTTTAACCATCCCCTTAAAACTGGCTTTCGCCCTCGGCATTGCTTTTGTGCTCAATTTCAAACTGCGCGGCATCGGCTTTTTCCGCACCGCCTATTACATCCCGTCGATCCTCGGCAGCTCGGTGGCGATTGCCGTGCTGTGGCGCGCCCTGTTCGCCATTGACGGCCTGCTGAACAGTTTTCTCGCCGTCTTTGGCATCGATGCCATCAACTGGCTGGGGGAACCCTCCCTGGCGCTGATGTCGGTCACCCTGCTGCGCGTCTGGCAGTTTGGCTCCGCGATGGTCATCTTCCTCGCCGCGCTGCAGAACGTTCCGCAGTCGCAGTATGAGGCGGCAATGATTGACGGCGCCTCAAAGTGGCAGATGTTCATGAAGGTCACCGTGCCGCTGATCACCCCGGTGATTTTCTTCAACTTTATTATGCAGACCACCCAGGCGTTCCAGGAGTTTACCGGCCCGTACGTGATAACCGGCGGCGGTCCGACCTATTACACCTACCTGTTCTCACTCTATATCTACGATACCGCCTTTAAGTACTTCGACATGGGCTATGGCGCCGCGCTGGCGTGGGTGCTGTTCCTCGTCGTGGCGGTCTTTGCGTCGATCGCCTTTAAGTCATCGAAATACTGGGTCTTCTACTCCGCCGATAAGGGAGGCAAAAATGGCTGATATTCAACAGATGGCGCCGGTGATGAGCGACGCCGATCGTGAGGTCGCCCGTACGCTGCGCCGGGAAAAGGTGAGCCGGGTGGTGCGCTACGTCGTGCTGATATTCGTCGGCCTGCTGATGCTCTACCCGCTGGCGTGGATGTTCTCCGCCTCGTTCAAGCCGAACCATGAGATCTTCACCACCCTCGGGCTGTGGCCTGCCCACGCCACCTGGGACGGGTTTATCAACGGCTGGAAGACCGGCACCGAATACCATTTCGGCCACTATATGCTGAACACCTTTAAGTATGTGATCCCGAAAGTGGTGTTAACGATCATTTCCTCCACCATCGTGGCGTACGGCTTCGCACGCTTTGAGATCCCGTGGAAGAAGTTCTGGTTCGCAACGCTTATCACCACCATGTTGCTGCCGAGCACCGTCCTGCTGATCCCGCAGTACCTGATGTTCCGCGAAATGGGGATGCTGAACAGCTATCTGCCGCTGTACTTGCCGCTGGCCTTCGCCACCCAGGGATTCTTCGTCTTCATGCTGATCCAGTTTCTGCGCGGCGTGCCGCGCGATATGGAAGAGGCGGCGCAGATCGACGGCTGCAACTCCATCCAGGTGCTGTGGTATGTGGTGGTGCCGATCCTCAAGCCGGCCATTATCTCGGTGGCGCTGTTCCAGTTTATGTGGTCGATGAACGACTTTATCGGTCCGCTGATCTACGTCTACAGCGTCGATAAGTATCCCATCGCGCTGGCGCTAAAAATGTCTATCGACGTCACGGAAGGCGCGCCGTGGAACGAAATTCTGGCAATGGCGAGCATCTCCATTCTGCCGTCCATCATTGTCTTCTTCCTGGCTCAACGCTACTTCGTGCAGGGCGTGACCAGCAGCGGAATCAAAGGTTAAGAGGGAAATATCATGGCTGAAGTGATTTTCAACAAACTGGAAAAAGTCTACTCCAACGGGTTTAAAGCGGTGCATGGTATCGACCTGAAGATTGCCGATGGCGAATTTATGGTGATCGTCGGCCCCTCCGGCTGCGCCAAATCGACCACCCTGCGCATGCTGGCGGGTCTGGAGACCATCAGCGGCGGCGAGGTGCGGATTGGGGACAAAATCGTCAACAACCTGGCGCCTAAATCCCGTGGCATCGCGATGGTGTTCCAGAACTACGCCCTCTATCCGCATATGACGGTGCGCGAAAACCTCGCCTTTGGCCTCAAGCTAAGCAAGCTGCCGAAGGCGCAAATCGACAGACAGGTGGAAGAAGCGGCGAAAATTCTCGAACTGGAAGAACTGCTCGATCGCCTGCCGCGCCAGCTCTCCGGCGGCCAGGCGCAGCGCGTGGCGGTGGGCCGGGCGATCG